>NZ_JBJNRJ010000002.1:0-203076 GCF_046233715.1 Trujillonella humicola
CCCCCCCCCCCCCCCCCCCCCCCCCCCCCCCCCCCCCCCCCCCCCCCCCCCCCCCCCCCCCCCCCCCCCCCCCCCCCCCCCCCCCCCCCCCCCCCCTCGCGGGGGCGGCTCTCGTCTGCCCGCCGTCGCGGGGCGGCTCACGTCTGCCCGCCGTCGCAGGGGCGGCCGGTGGCCGGTGGTCGGTGGGCCGGCCGGGGTCACTGGCCCCGGCCGGTCTCCTCCTGGAGCTCGTCGATCTTCATCGAGGCGTCGGCCTTGGTGATGTCGTCGGGCACCTCCTCGCCCGCCTGGCGGGCGAGGGTGGTCAGGTAGCTCTTCTGCGCGCCGGTGGCCGGCTCGTCGCCGGTCACCCAGTCCTTCGGGTCCTTCTCCGCGGTCGGGTCACCGGGCTGGCCGCTGTTCACCGTCGATTCGCTCATGTGTTCGATGCTAGGCGCGGGTGAGCTCCTGCGCAGCGCGAGCCGAGGCGGCGGAGGCGGTGGCCGCGGCGGCGCGGGTGCCGGCCTCGGCGACCCGGCGGCGGGCGTCCTCCCACCGCCGGCCGGTCCGGTAGACGTGGACGCTGCCGCAGGCGGGGCACTCGACGGCCATAGCCACGTGCGTCGGGTGGTTCGTGACCGACCGGATGCGCCGGTCGGCGACGAGCTCGTCGGTCCGTGTGACGGGGCAGGTGATCAGCAACATGGGACGAGCCTGTCCCGGCGCGGCCGCGGAGACGAGTGGCCGGAGTGACACGTATCGCGTCATTCCTGCCATAGTGTCCGCATGACCGACACGCAGCGGCCCGTCGTCGTCAGCGCGATCGTGTCCGACCGCCTGGTCGGCGCCTTCGGGCTCGGGGTGGCCGCCGAGGTGTTCGGCTACGACCGCAGCTCCATGGGTCTGCCGCGGTTCGACTTCGCCCTGGTCAGCGACCGGCCGGGCGTCGTCCGCACCGACACCGGGCTCCCCCTCACCGTCGAGCACGGCTTCGAGCGGCTGGCCGAGTCCGACGTCCTGCTGATGACCGCCTGGGAGGGCATGCACGACGTGCCGCCGGAGGCGCTGCTCGAGGCGTTGCGCGCCGCCCACGCCCGCGGCGCGATCATCGTCAGCCACTGCACCGGCGCGTTCGCCGTCGCCGCCGCGGGGCTGCTCGACGGCTGCCGGGCCACGACGCACTGGAAGTACGCCGGCGAGCTGGCCGCCCGCTACCCGGCCGTCGACGTCGACCCGGCGGTCCTCTACGTCGACTGCGGCCAGATCATCACCGGTGCCGGCACTGCCGCCGGCGTCGACGCGATGCTGCACCTGATCCGCCGGGAGTGGGGCCCGGCCGCGGCCAACGCGCTGGCCCGCGAGATGGTCGTCCCGCCGCACCGCGACGGCGGGCAGGCGCAGTTCATCGACGCGCCGGTCGCCGCCTGCGAGGACGACCGGCTCGGGGTCGTCCTCGAGTGGGCCCTCAACCACCTGGCCGAGGAGATCTCCGTCGAGACGCTGGCCCGCCGCGCCCTGATGAGCCCGCGCAGCTTCGCCCGCCGGTTCAAGGCGACCACCGGGACCACCCCGCACGCCTGGCTGCTCGGCCAGCGGCTGGCCGCAGCGGAGACGCTGCTGGAGGACAGCGACGCCTCGGTCGAGGAGATCGCCCGGCTGGTCGGGTTCGGCACGGCGGCCGGCTTCCGCGACCAGTTCGCCCGTCGCCGCGGGGTGTCCCCGCGCGCCTACCGGCAGACCTTCCGCACGGTCCGCACCAGGGACGGCGGGGTCGACGACGACGCGGCCGCCTGAGCGCCGACCGGCCCGGGCCGGCCTAGGGTCGCCCGTGCCCGGCGCCGACCGGCGGTGACGGGACCCGTGGGGACGGGGCCCGCGGCCCGGCCGTCCTCCGCGGCAGGCGCAGGGCCAGCAGCGCGGCGACCCGCGCCTCCACCACCGGGGACACCAGCGGGGTGCCACCGGCCCGCTCCGCCGGCCGCAGCAGCTCCCCGGGCACCACGACGTAGCGGTCGGGCGCGGCCTCGGCGCGATCGAGGAACGCGCGGCGCACCGCGGCCGGGTCGGCGTCGGCCGGTGCCTCGGTGACCGGTGCGTCGACCACGACGGTCAGGTCCGGCAGCAGGGTGCGGGTCGCCCACATCGACGTCCGCAGGATGCGGTCGGCGTCCAGCCCCTGGCCCGCGCCGTGGAAGGCCATCGAGGCGTCGACGTAGTGGGCGCTGAGGACCACCCGGTCGGCGGCGAGCGCGGGGCGGATGACGGTGGCCACGTGCTCGGCGCGGTCGGCGGCGGCCAGCAGCGCCGCGGTGTAGGCCTCCACCCGCGGGCCCTCGACGTCGACCCGCACCTCACCGGCGATCCGGCCCGCGCCGGCCCGGCGCGGTGCGGGAGCGGACCCTCCCGTCCCGGAGCCGCCGGGCCGCGGCGGGTACAGCAGCCGGCCCACGCGCCGGCCGAGGTCGGTGTCGCTGGGCTCGGAGGTGACGACGACGGGGTACCCGCGGTCGCGCACCACCTCGGCGAGCGCATCGGTGTAGCGCCGGGTCAGCTCGCGGTCGGCGCCCTCGACGACGAGGAACAGCCCGGCCGAGCGGGGGGTGGCGGTGAGGATGTCCGAGCTGCCCCACAGCAGGCGCAGCAGGTCGCGGGAGCGTCCGCGGTGCCGGGGCGCCACCTGACGGGTCGCGTAGGTGCTCACCAGCAGGGCGACGGCGCTGCCGACGAGGAGGGTGAGGCCGGGGCCGGTGACGCTGAAGACCAGGTCGCCGAGCGCGAAGTCGTGCGAGCCCAGCGTGCCGGCCAGGCCAGGGCCGATCGCGACGGCGAGCAGCAGCACGATCCGCACGGAGGAGACGACGAAGGAGAACACCCGCCCGCGCAGCCGGTCCTCGACCTCGAGACCGATCAGGGTGTAGCCGATGATCCAGCTCATCCCGGCGAACAGCCCCACGAGGAACGCCGCGGCCGTCGCGAGGACGAAGTCCTGCAGCAGGGACATCGCGAGCAGCGCCAGGCCGGCGAGGCCGATCGCGCGGGCGAACAGGGTGCGCCGAGGGACCGTCGGCAGGATCCGCGGGCCGACGAGCATGCCCAGCGCCAGCCCGGTGAAGACGGTGCCGAAGAGGATGCCGTAGCCGGCCGGCCCGGCCTGCAGCGTGGCGATGTAGAGCTGGGCGACGCCGATGACCAGGCCGCCGGCCCCGAAGGCCCCGACGGTGCCGATGTACAGCGCCCGCATGGTGGGCTGGCCGCGCAGGAACGAGATCCCCTCGGCGACCAGCGAGAAGACGTTCGTGGCCGTGCTGCGTTCGGCCGCCCTCCCGGGTATGAGGTGGCGGGACAGGAAGATCGTCGCAGCGGTCACCCCGTAGGTCAGCGCGTCGACGACCAGCGCGATCACGATCGCCGAGCGCTCCGCGCCCGGGCCGCCGGAGACGGCCCGGGTCAGCGTGGACAGCAGCGCGAACAGCAGCGCGGCGATCGGGACGGCGCCGTAGATCGAGAACTGCACGAGCTGGTTGGCCACGGCCAGCCGTTCCCGCGGCACGATCGCCACCTGCATGGCCTGCTTGGCCGGGTTGGTGAACAGCCCCACCGCCTCGACCAGGAACTGGGCGACGTACAGCCAGGTCAGCTGGTAGGTGAAGGCGATCGACAGGTACAGCGAGAGCGCGAGCAGGTCGCCGACGACCGCGGTGACCCGGCGGTCGAGCTTGTCGGCGAGCGCCCCGGCCAGCGGCGCGAGGAGCAGGTCGGGCAGCAAGCGGACGAGGATGACGCCGGAGATGGCCGCGCCCTGGACCGCCATCGACTCCTCGCGGGTGAGCTGCGCGGCCATCGCGGTCGTGGCGAGCAGGCCCAGCCAGTCGCCCAGGCTGGAGACGGTGATCGCCAGCCACAGCCGGCGGAAGACCGGGATGTGCAGCAGCACCCGGAGCGCGCTGTCGGGCGCCGCGCCGGCCGGGCCCCGGGGGAGGCCCGCGTTCGCGTGCTCCTCGGTCACTGCTGTCGCCGTTCGTCCGCCGGTCGGTTGGCGGCGAGGGTAGTGCCGGGCCCACCGTCTCAGGGGGCCTGTGGCTCCGCGGGGGCCGATCCGGCCGGGAATCCACCCGGACGGCGGACGTGGAGCACCAGCGGCAGGGGGCTGGCCGGGTGCGGGGCGACCATGCCGAGGTCCATCCGGGCCTCGGCCAGCCGCCGCAGCTCGGCGAACGCCGGCGCACCGATCAGCGCGGTGAGCTCCGCGGCGTAGGTGAGCACCATCGGCTCGGGCGAGACGTGCGCGGCCGGGGAGCCGGTGCACCACCAGTGCAGGTCGGCCCCGCCGGGCCCCCAGCCGCGGCGGTCGAACTCGCCCAGGGTGGTCACCACCACCCGGGTGCCGTCCGGGCGGTCGACGACCTCCTGCTCCCGGCGCACCGGCAGCTGCCAGCAGACGTCGGGCTTGGTGGTGAGCGGGTGCAGGTCCTCGCGCAGGGCCATCCGGTGCAGCGCGCAGCCGGCTCCTCCGGGGAAGCCGGGCCGGTTGAGGAACACGCAGGCACCGTCGACCAGGCGGGTGCGCAGCGAGCGGGCGCCGTCCTCGGCGTCGTCGTCGGCGTCGTCGGCGTCCCGCTCGGTCCAGGCGCCGCGTCCCACCGGCGCGAGCTGCCAGTCCTCGTCGGTGAGCTCGGCGACCGCTGCCGTCACCCGCAGCAGGTCGTCCTCCTCGCTGAAGAAGGCACCGTGGCTGCAGCAGCCGTCGTCGGCGCGCCCCTCGACGACCCCGGCGCACCCGCGCCCGAACACGCAGGTCCAGGCCGACGTGAGCCAGGTCAGGTCGGCGCGGACCACCCGGCCGGGATCGGCGGGGTCGGGGAACTCCAGCCACTCGCGGGCGAAGTCCGGGTCCACCTCGCGGAGGACCTCGGGCGGGTCGTCGGTCGGCACCGCCCCAGGGTAGGGAGGGCACCGGCGCGCGGTGCCCGTGCAGCCGCCCCGGCCGGCGCCCGGCAGACTGACCGCATGCGGCTCGGGGTGCTGGACGTCGGCTCGAACACCGTCCACCTCCTCGTGGTCGACGCCCACCGGGGCGGCCACCCCACCCCGACCCACGACGACCGCTGGCTGCTGCGCCTGGCCGAGCACGTCGGCGACGACGACATGCTGTCGAAGGCGGGGGAGAAGGCCCTGGTCCGGGCCGTGCGCAAGGCCTGCGAGCGGGCCGAGAAGCTCGGCTGCGAGGAGCTGCTCGGCCTGGTCACCTCCGCCATCCGGGAGGCCCGCAACGGCCTGGAGGTGCTCGATCGCGTGCGCGCGGAGACGGGCGTGGACCTGCAGGTGACCAGCGGGGAGGACGAGGCCCGGCTGACGTTCCTCGCCGTCCGCCGGTGGTACGGCTGGAGCGCCGGCCGTCTCCTGGTGCTCGACATCGGTGGCGGATCGCTGGAGCTGGCGGCCGGCATCGACGAGGACCCGGAGGTCGCGCTCTCCCTGCCCCTGGGCGCCGGGCGGATGACCCGGCGCTTCCTGCCTGCGGCCGCGTGCGGCGGACGGCCCGACCTGGCCGCTCTGCAGGAGCTCGAGGAGCACGCCGCGGACCTGCTGGCCCCGGCGGCCAAGAAGCTGCGGGCGGTCGGTCCGCCCGACCTCGTGGCCGCGACCAGCAAGACCTTCCGGACCCTGGCCCGGCTGACCGGCGCGGCGCCCTACTCCGCCGGGCTGCGGATGCCGCGGGAGCTGACCGCCGACGGGCTGGGGCAGCTGCTCGGCTTCGTCTCGCGCATCGAGAGCTCCGCCCTGGCCGAGCTGCAGGGCGTCTCGCCGGACCGCGCGCACCAGGTGCCCGCCGGCGCCGTGGTGGCGCACGCCGCGATGCGTGCCCTGGACGTACCGTTCGTCCGCATCTGTCCGTGGGCCCTGCGGGAGGGCGTCATCCTCCGGCGGCTGGACTCCCTGGGAGGCCTGTGATGTCCGACCCGCGCCGGGACCCCGAGACAGGGGGCCGCTCGCTGGCCGACATCCTGCGCGAGGCCGGGGTCGAGTCGCCCAAGACCGGTCGGCGCCGGCGCGGCGAGACCGGCGAGGAACCGGTGGTCCGTCAGCGCGGGTCGCGCGGCAGCGGGGACACCGGCCGCGTCGCGGACGGCCCGGCCTACGGCCGCCGGGCCGGGGACACCGGCGCGACCCCGCCGGTCGCGCCCGCCGACCCGGTGAAGGCCCGGGTCCGGGCGCCCGCCGACCCGCTCGCCCGCCGCCCGGCCGCCGACCCCGCCACGGCCGTGGGGCGCGGCCCGGACGGGGGGCCCACCACGGCCGCGATCCCGGGCCTGCGGCCCTCCCGCAAGCCGGGCGTGCCCGGTGTGGCCGCGTCCGGGAACGCCGGCCCCTCCACCGGGCCCTCGACCGGGCCCATCCCGGTGGTGGGCGACGACCCTCCCCTGATCGAGGACGAGCCCACCGGCGGCGCGCTGGCCTGGCTGCGCTTCGCCGGCGAGCTGGTGGTCGCGCTGGCCGCGGGAGTGGGGATCTACCTGCTGTTCACCGTGCTGTGGGAGCAGCTGCCGCGGATCACCGTGGTCATCGCCCCGCTGGCCGTCACGGCGCTCGTCGGCGCGGTGGGTGCGTGGCGGCACCGCTTCGGCGGGGAGGGGCTGGGGTTGCGGCTGATCGTCGTCCTCGTCTTCGCCGGCACCCTGCTCACCGTCGCGCCGGCCGCCTCCCTCCTCGGTACCTGACGGAGGGCCCCGCCCCCCCAGCGCTCGCACGCTCGCGGCGGGCCCCCGCAGCCGGGCCCTGGACGTCAGTTCCCGTCCGTGTCGGTTCCCTCCTCCGTCCCGGCCTTCGCGAAGACCTCCACGACGGCGGCGCCGAAGGCCTCGAGGTCGTCGGGCTTGCGGCTGGTCACCAGGGCGCCGTCGACGACGACCTCCTCGTCGACCCACGTCGCGCCGGCGTTGCG
Source organism: Trujillonella humicola (assembly GCF_046233715.1). Classification (NCBI taxonomy): domain Bacteria; kingdom Bacillati; phylum Actinomycetota; class Actinomycetes; order Geodermatophilales; family Geodermatophilaceae; genus Trujillonella; species Trujillonella humicola. Next base: position 6,923 of record NZ_JBJNRJ010000002.1, read on the forward strand.
CAGGTCGGTCCGCAGCGACGGCCACGAGGTCATCCGGCGGCCCCGGACGACGTCGGCCTCCACCAGCACCCACGGCGCGTGGCAGATCGCCGCCACCGGCTTGCCGGCGTCGAAGAACGCCTTCACGAAGGCCACGGCGTCGGCGTCGGCGCGTACGAAGTCGCCGTTGATCACCCCGCCGGGCAGCACGAGGGCGGCGTAGTCGTCGGGGTCGGCGTCGGCCACGGTGGTGTCGACGTCCTTCTGGTCCCCCTTGTCGATGTGGTCGTAGGCGGTGATCCGGCCGGACTCCAGCGAGACCAGCTCCGGCTGGGCCCCGGCCTCCTCGAGGGTCTGCCACGGCCGGTCCAGCTCGACCTGCTCGACGCCGTCGGTCGCCAGCACCGCGACCCTCATCCCGCTCAGCTCGTTCGCCATGGGGCGGCGGCTACCCCGGCACCGGAGGCGGCACACCCCGGGCCGTCCGCCCTGGTCACCACTACCGTTCGGGCCGTGCGCGCCCCCTGGCAGGACCTCGTCCGCCGAACCGGACGGCGGCCGGCCCCGGCCGCGGCCGGCCCGGCCGGCGCGGTGCGGACGGCGGCCGGCCTCGTCGCCGCCGGCCACCCCGTGGCGCTCGATCCCGTGCCCGGCGCCGGGACGCCGGAGCAGCTGGCCGCCCTGGTCGAGGAGGTCGCGGCGGCCGGTCTCGCGGCGTCCTGCCGCCTCGTCGTGCCGCTCGGCGACCTCCCCGACGCCGCCGTCGCCGGGCTGGCCGAGCGGGCCCGGGCCGCGGGGGTGGGGGTGGACCTCGCCGGTCCGCCCGACCGGGTGCGGGCGCTCGCCCCGCGGCTGCCCGGCGCCGGTGCGGTGGTGGCCGCGGCGAGCCCGGGGGCGGAGGAGGCGTGCCGTGCGCTGGCCGGCGGCCGGGTGCGCCTGGTCGCCGGGCGGACGCGGGCCGCCGACCTGGCGTTCGTGCGCTGCCTCAACGTCCTGATGGCGTCGGGCGGGCACACCGGGGTCGGCGCGGGCGACCGGCGGCTGCTGGCGATCGCCGGCGAGCGCGCGGCCTGGAACCAGCGGGATCGGGAGACCTGGGAGTACGTGATGGAGCAGGGAGTGCAGGTGGACGAGCAGCGCAGGCTGCTGGCCGGAGGTTCCACGGTGCGCGTGGTGCTGCGCTGGGGGGCCGGCCGATGAGCCGGACCGGGGTGGCGCTGGTCGGGGGCGGGAAGATGGGCGAGGCGCTGCTGTCCGGCCTGGTCCGCCGGCGCGGGCCCGCGGGCATCGTCGTCTGCGAGCGGCACGAGGAGCGGGCCGCGGAGCTCACCGCGCGCTACGGCGTCTCCGTGCTCGGCCTGGCCGAGGCCGCGGACACGGCGCGGGTGCTGGTGCTGGCCGTCAAGCCGCAGGACGTCGACACGCTGCTGGGCGCGCTCGCCGGGGCGGTGGACGACGGCCACCTCGTCGTCTCGATCGCCGCCGGCGTGCCGACCGCGCGGATCGAGGCCGCGCTGCCCGCCGGCGTGCCGGTCGTGCGGGTCATGCCCAACACCCCGGCCCTCGTCGACGAGGGGATGAGCGTGCTCTCCGCGGGCGCGCACGCCGGGGAGGAGCACCTGGACGAGGCCGAGGAGCTGCTCGCCGCCGTGGGCCGGGTGCTCCGGGTGCCCGAAGCGCAGCAGGACGCGGTGACGGCGCTGTCGGGCAGCGGGCCGGCCTACTTCTTCTACGTCGTCGAGGCGCTGGTCGAGGCAGGCATCCTGCTCGGCCTCCCCCGGGCGACCGCCGCGGACCTCGTGGTGCAGACGGCGCTGGGGGCGTCGGTGATGATGCGCGACACCGGGGAGCACCCGGTGCAGCTCCGGGAGGCGGTCACCAGCCCCGGGGGGACGACGATCGCCGCGATCCGCGAGCTGGAGCGGCACGGCGTCCGCTCGGCGCTGATCGCCGCGGTCGAGGCCGCGCACGCGCGCTCGCTGGAGCTGGGCGTCGCAACCGGCTGACGCTACCGGGTCCGGTCCGGAGGGTGGGGATGTCCGCGGAGCGGGTCGGGGCGTGTCGCGTGCGACGCGCCCGGGCACATGTCGACAGGGCTACATAGGTGTAGTTCTGCCGAGGACGGACCGGTCCGCATGTCCGTTTCATACGTCGCATCCGTAACGCGGGCCCCCCTACTCTCTGTGTCAGCACGTGCGTGTCCCGTAGCCGGTGGGGAAGCCGGCGCCCGACTCGTGCTAGTCCGGAGACGACTGACATGACCATGCCCCAGCGCCACGCCCCCCAGCAGCACGCGCAGTACGCCCGTCCGGGCGTGCCCGCCCCGCGGCCGGTCGGTCGCCCCGTCTCGGCCGCCACCATGGCCCGTCCCGTCGGCCCCCAGCACCCGGCCGCCATGCCCGTCGGCCGCCCGGCCGTCCCCGCGCCCCGCGCCTCGGTCACCTTCCTGACCGTCGCGGAGGTCGCCAGCATGATGCGCGTCTCGAAGATGACCGTGTACCGCCTCGTCCACGCCGGCGAGCTGTCCGCCGTCCGCGTCGGCCGGTCCTTCCGCGTCCCGGAGCGCGCCGTGCAGGACTACCTGCGCGACGCCTACACCGACATCGCCTGATCGAGGACCCTGCTGCCCCACGCCACGCTCCGCGCGGCGCGGGTCCCTGCAGCAGGGCCGAGGGGCGGCGGTCGGTCAGCCGCCTCGCCTCTCGAACGGGGTGTCTCCGGCTCCCGCGGCAGCGTCGCCGCGAGGGTGCCGGGTACGCTCGACGGGATGTGACCGGTGGGCCGCCCCCCGGGCGCACACGAGCTGCTCACCCCGCGCGGTGCCCCTCGGCCTCCCGGCCGGCGGACGGCGCCGCGCCCGCGACCGTCGGGAGTACCCATGGGTTCCGTGATCAAGAAGCGCCGCAAGCGGATGGCGAAGAAGAAGCACCGCAAGCTCCTCAAGAAGACGCGCGTGCAGCGTCGCAACAAGAAGTGAGCTGACGCTCGTGCCGCCCGCGGTCGTGCTGGTCACCGGTGTGAGCCGGTGGCTCGGCGGCGCGCTGGCGGCCGAGCTCGCCCACGACCCCGCCATCGGCCGGGTCATCGGCGTGGACACCGTCCCGCCGTCGGCGGAGATGCTGCGCCGGCTGGGCCGCACCGAGTTCGTGCGGGCCGACATCCGCAACCCGCTGATCGGCAAGGTCATCGCCACGGCCGGTGTCGACACGGTCGTGCACATGAACATCAGCTCCACCCCGGCCGGGTCCGGGGGGCGCGGGCCGATGAAGGAACTCAACGTCATCGGCACCATGCAGCTGCTGGCCGCCTGCCAACGCGCGCCGTCCGTGCAGCGGCTGGTCCTGAAGTCCACCAGCGCCGTCTACGGTGCCTCCCCGCGCGACCCCGCCGTCTTCACCGAGGCGATGCAGGCCCGGCGGGTGCCCTCCGGGGGCTTCGCCCGGGACAGCCTCGACATCGAGGGCTACGTGCGCTCCTTCGCGCGGCGTCGTCCCGACGTCGGCGTCGCCGTCCTGCGCTTCACCAATTTCATCGGGCCGCGGATCGACTCCCTGCTGACCGGCTTCCTGCGGATGCCGGTCGTGCCCACGGCGCTGGGCTACGACGCGCGCGTGCAGCTCCTCCACGAGGACGACGCCCTCGCGGTGCTCACCCGCGCCACCACCGGCGACTTCACCGGGACCGTGAACGTCGGCGGGGCGGGGACGATGCTGCTGTCGCAGGTCATCCGCCGGCTGGGCCGGCTGCAGGTGCCGCTGCCCTCGCCCACCCTGGGCTCCCTCGGCCGGCTGACCCGCCGGTTCGGGTTCATCGACTACTCCCCCGAGCAGATGCGCTTCCTCAACTTCGGCCGCGTCGTCGACACCACCGTCCTGCGCACCCGGTTCGGCTACGCGCCGCGCTACAGCACGGCCGAGGCGCTGGCCGACTACGCCCGCACGGTGCCGCCCGTCGTCCCGCCCGAGATCATCGGCTCGGTGGCCGGTCGCGTGGAACACCTCGTGGGCCGGGTGGGCTCGACCGCCGCGGCGGTGGGGGAGCGGCTGCGTCCGGCCCCGCCCGCTCCCGGGCTGCGGGCGGTGCGCGATGCCTGAGGCCCGCGTGATCCCGCTGCGGCCCGACGACGACGAGCCGCACGCGCCGCCGCCCTCGGCCACGAGCTGGGACGAGCAGCTCACCGAGGCCCTGGAGTTCCTCCGCCGCCGGCTGACCGGGGACTACGGCACCGACGAGTTCGGCTTCGATCCCGACCTCACCGACCACGTCCTGCTGCCGATGCTGCGGCCGTTGTTCACCCGCTGGTTCCGGGTGGAGACCCACGGGGTCGAGAACGTGCCCGACACCGGTGGTGCCCTGATCGTGGCCAACCACTCCGGCACGCTGCCGGTCGACGCGCTCATGACCACCGTCGCCCTGCACGACGACCACCCCGCCGAGCGCCGGTTCCGGCTGCTGGGTGCCGACCTCGTGTTCGAGCTGCCCTTCATCGGTGCGATGGCGCGCAAGTTCGGTGCCACCCTGGCCTGCAGCGAGGACGCCGAGCGGTTGCTCACCGGCGGCGAGCTGGTCGGGGTCTTCCCCGAGGGGTTCAAGGGCATCGGCAAGCCGTTCCGCGAGCGGTACACGCTGCAGCGGTTCGGCCGGGGCGGTTTCGTCACAGCGGCTCTGCGCACCGGGGCGCCCATCGTCCCCTGCGCGATCGTCGGGGCCGAGGAGATCTACCCGATGATCGGCAACGCGAAGACCGCCGCCCGCCTGTTCGGTCTGCCCTACCTGCCGATCACCCCCACCTTCCCGCTGCTCGGCCCGCTGGGGCTGGTGCCGTTGCCGTCGAAGTGGCTGATCGCCTTCGGGGAGCCGATCGAGACGGCGTCCTACGGCCCGGCCGCCGCCGAGGACCCGATGCTCGTGTTCAACCTCACCGACCAGGTGCGCGAGACCATCCAGCAGTCCCTCTACCAGCTCCTGCTCAAGCGCCCGTCGGTGTTCTGAGGGAGGGACGGCGGCGGCCCGGCGGCGTCCGGCCGGGGCGTTGGCCCCGGCCCGGCCACGCGGCGGGGTGGAGTGGCCGCCGGGGGGACATCGCTGCGCGCAGGCCCGGCCCGCCCCGGGCGGTCGTGCAGTTCTCCACGTCATCGCGGCGTCGTGAGGTGGACGGGTGCACACCGGTGCTGCACGGCGGCGGCCCGGCGGCGTCCGGCCGGGGCGTTGGCCCCGGCCCGGCCACGCGGCGGGGTGCATCGCTGCGCGCAGGCCCCCCCTCGTCAGAACAGCTTGGCGAGCAGGCGGCGGGGGACGGGCGGGGGCGGCAGCTCGATCACCGGCTGCCGGCGCCGGCGGATCGCCACGGTGCCGCCGACGACGCCGCCGGAGATCGCGGCCGCGGCCAGCGTGGGGATGCCGATCATGGCCGCCTTCCGGCCGGTCCGGAAGTCGCGGACCTGCCAGCCGCGCGACCGCGCCACCGCACGCAGCTCGGTGTCGGGATTCACGGCGACGGCCGTCCCGGTGAGGGTGAGCATCGGCAGGTCGTTGGAGGAATCGCTGTAGGCCGTGCAGCGGGAGAGGTCCAGCCCCTCCCGCGCGGCCAGCGCGCGGACCGCCTCGGCCTTGGCCTCGCCGTGCATCAGCTCGCCGACCAGGCGGCCGGTGTACGCACCGTCGCGGACCTCGGCGACGGTGCCGAGCGCGCCGGTGAGCCCCAGCCGGCGGGCGATGATCCGCGCCAGCTCGACCGGGGTGGCGGTGACCAGCCAGACCCGCTGGCCGGCGTCCAGGTGCTGCTGGGCGAGCACCCTCGTGCCCGCCCAGATGCGGTCGGCCATCAGCTCGTCGTAGATCTCCTCGCCGGCCTCGACGATCTCGCTGACCCGCCGGCCGGCGACGAAGGCCAGCGCGTTCTCCCGGATGGTGTGCATGTCGTCGGCGCTCTCGTTGCCGGCCATCCGGAACTTGGCCTGCTGCCAGGCGAAGCGGGCCAGGTCGCGGGCGGTGAAGTACTTGCGCGCGGCCAGCCCCCGGGCGAACCAGAACAGCGACGCGCCCATCATCATCGTGTTGTCGACGTCGAAGAACGCGGCGGACGTGGGGTCGGGGACGACGGCCGGCGGCGGCTGCACCTCTGCGGCGGCTGCCGAGGCGGCCCCGGCGACCGACGCCCGCGTCGCCTCGCCCCCGGGCGGCTCCGGTGCCCGTCGGCCGCGGAAGGGCAGGACCGGCACAGGCGACCTCCTCGGTTCCGAGCCCGCCGGCGGGCTCTCCCCTCGCGACCCTAGTGAGCCGCGGGCCGCCCCGTGCACGCGGTCAGCAGATGAGCGGCCAGACGCACACGGGCAGCGGGGTGTCCAGCAGCGGGGGCGGCGAGGAGGGGGTCGGGGACGGCCCGCCGGGCGCCCCGGGCACCGGCGGGAGCGGGAGGGGCCCTCCTCCGGGGCCGGGCAGCGGCGCCGGCGGGACCGCCGGGACCGCTCCGGTCGACGGCGCACCGGTCCCCGGGCCCCCACCCGAGCCGCTCCCGGAGCCGGGGCCGGCGCCCCCGCCCGGTGTCCCGGCCGTTCCGCCACCGGGCTGCGGCACCGGCGTCTGCTGCGGAGGAGCCGGCGCCGCCGGGGCGTCGCTCCCGGGCGCGTCCGGTCCGGCCGCCGGCGCGCCCCCGGCCGGCGGCGGCGCGGCCGGATCGGGAGCGGTGCAGATGCCCGGGACGGGGCCGAGGGCGTCTCGGCCCGCGGCCGGGGGGACCGTCGGGCAGCTGAGCGAGGCCTGCACGGCCGCGGCGCGGGCCTGCACGGCGTCGAGCAGCTCCTGCGACGCCTCGGCCGCCCCCGCCGTCACCGTCGGCAGTTCCGGCCGGAGCCCGGCCAGCCCGGCGGACTGCCGCTGGCTCCAGGCGGCCAGCCGGTCCGCCGGTGCCGGGTCCCCGTCCACGACGGCCGCGCCGACCAGCAGGGCAGCACCCTCGGTCGTCTGCGCGTCCATCGTCGAGAGCGTCTGCACCACCAGCTCCGGGTCGTCCTGCGCCGCGGCCAGCTCGTCGAGGCGGGTGCTCGCGAACTGCAGCAGGGTCAGCCCGCGGTCGTCGCCGGCGAGGGCCAGCTGGGTCTGCTCGGTGCCGCGCTTGACGTCGTAGAGCAGGTCGCCGGGCCGGGCATCGGCCGACAGGGCCACGAGGGTCCCCAGCGCGCTGACCGCGAGGGCCGCACCGGCCAGCCCGGCGGTGACGCGGGTGCGCCACCGGGACGGCGGGCCGTCGCCGGCACGGGCGCGCAGCAGGCGGCGGGCGAGGCCCGGCCGGGGCGGCTCGGGGGAGCGGACCGCCGCCATCGCGACCAGCCGGGCACGGGAGGCGGCGCGGAAGTCGGGCGCGGGCTCGTCGTCGAGGACGGTGGCCAGCCGGTGCAGCCCGGCGACGACCGCGTCCTCCCGGTCGCGCACGCCGGCAGCACGGCCGCGCGCGACCGGAGGCCGGGCGCCGTCCTCGGTCGTCATCGCCGTCCTCCGGTCGGTGCGGGACGCGTCCGGCCGCTCCGGACGTGCACCCGCACGGCCAACGACGTCCCTCCGGCGGCGGTTACGGGGTACCCGTGGGTAACCGGCAGGTCCGCCCGCGGGGTCATCGGAGGCCCTCCGGCAGGAGCGCGGCCAGCCGGCGCACCGCGCGGTGCTGCAGCGCCTTGACGGCGCCGTCCTTCTTGCCCATGACCGCCGCCGTCTCGGCCACCGACAGGCCCTGCAGGAAGCGCAGCGAGATGCACTCCTGCTGCTCGCTGTTGAGCTGGCGGACGCAGGCCAGCACCTGCTCGTGGGTCAGCCGGGAGACCACCGAGTCCTCCGGGCCCTCCGTGCCGCGGTCGGCGTCGCGCATGTCGGCGGTGGTGACCTCGAGCCGGTAGCGGCTGCTCTTCACGTGGTCGCGGACGATGTTGCGGGCGATCGTCACCAGCCAGGCGCCCACGTCGCGGCCCTGGAAGGACAGCGAGTCGATGCGGCGCAGTGCGCGGACGAAGGTCTCGCTGGTGAAGTCCTCGGCCAGCGCGCGGTCGCCGACGCGGTGGTACAGGTAGCGATACACCATCGTGACGTAGTGGTCGTACAGCTCCCCGAAGGCCTCGGCGTCGCCGCGCTGGGCCCGGGCGACGAGGGCCCAGACGTCGACCCGGTCGTCGGGGAGGGTCTCCCCGAGAGCGGCGACCTCGGCGACGAGCGCGGCGTCCTCCGGATCGGCATCCGGTGCCAGCGCCAGGTCGTCGGTCGTGGCGGGCCCGGCCTCCGGCTGCGACGGGGCCGGCCGGGGACCCGGCCGGGGACCCGGTCGCGGGGCCGGCCGCAGCGGGGCGACCGCGTCGGGCAGCCGGGCCGGCGCCGCGTCCCGCGGGTACGGCGTCGGGCGTGGCCGGCGCGGCGCCGGAGGCAGCCCGGCGGACCCCTCCGGGACGGCGGCGGACCGCTCGTCCACGGGGCGCGGCGGGGCCATGCGGGCGTCGACCTCCTCGTGGGCCCGCGGACCCGGGACCGGGGTTCGGCTGCGCGCACGCGTGCGCCGGGAGCGGCGGGCGCGTGCGGTGCTCGTCACATGGTGACAACATCGCGAGAACCCGTCCACGCGACCCCGGCGGCCACCCCTCACGGGTGACCCCCGCGGGTGGCACCACCGCGCCCGTCGGAGGAGATGCCGAGTGCCCGGAGTCCCGCCCTCGCTGGCCGCGCTGGTCCGCGCGGCGGCCCGGGAACGGCCGGACGCCCCCGCGGTTGTCGACGGGGACACCCGGCTGACCTGGGCCGAGCTCGACGCGCAGGTGGACCGGGCGGCCGCGGGCTACGCCGTCCACGGGCTCGCGCCGGGGGAGCGGGTGGCCGTCCAGCTGCCCAACGGTGTGCCCTGGCTGCGGGCGACGCTCGGTGCGCTGCGCGCCGGTCTCGTCGTCGTCCCGGTGAACACCGCGTACACCGATCCCGAGCTCGAGCACGTCCTGCTCGACTCCGGCGCCGCCCTGCTCGTCGCCGGGCGGGACCGGCCACCGGTCGCCGGGGTGACGGTGTGCCCGGGCCCACCCGAGGACGACGGTCCGGCGCCCGAGGTCGAGCCCGACCCGGCCGTGCCGGCCTTCCTGGCCTACACCAGCGGCACGACCGGCCGGCCCCGCGGCGCCGTCCTCAGCACCGCCGCGCTGCGCGCCAACCAGGAGCAGTGCCTGGCGATGGACCCGCCGCCCGTGCGCCCCGACGACCGGGTGCTCCTGGTGCTGCCGCTGTTCCACGTCTACGGCCTCAACGCCGGGTTCGGGCTGGTCGCCGCGACCGGGGCGTGCGCGGTGCTGATGGAGGCGTTCGACCCGCGGGCGGCGCTGGCGCTGATGGCCGCCGAGCAGGTCACCGCCGTCCCGGGCGCCCCGCCGATGTACCAGGCGTGGCTGGCCGCCGCCGACGCGGCCGGCAGCGACGCGGACCTGCGCCGGGCCTTCGCCGCGGTCCGGATCGCCTCGTCGGGAGCCGCACCGCTGCCCGCGGAGACCTGGACGGCGATGCGCGAGCGGGCCGCGGTCACCGTGCACGAGGGGTACGGCCTGACCGAGGCCTGCCCGGTGGTCTCGAGCACCCTGGCCACGGGCCGGCCCAAGCCCGCGTGCATCGGCGGCCCGCTGCCCGGCGTCGAGGTGCGGCTGCGCGACACCGCCACCCACGGGGCCGGTCCCGGGGCGCCGGCCGAGGAGGTCGCCGACGAGGGGCCCGGCGAGATCTGGGTGCGCGGGACCAACCTGTTCTCCGGCTACTGGCCCGACGGCGCCGACGGCCCCGACGCCGAGGGCTGGCTGGCCACCGGGGACCTCGCCTACCGCGACGCCGACGGGGACCTGCACCTGGTCGACCGGCGCAGCGACCTCGTGCTGGTCAGCGGGTTCAACGTCTACCCGGCGGAGGTGGAGCGCGTGCTGGACACCCATCCCGCGGTGCGGGAGAGCGCGGTCATCGGGGTGCCCGACACCCGGACCGGCCAGGCGGTGCGCGCGGTCGTCGTCCTGGAACCGGGGACGGCGGCGACCCTCGAGGAGCTGCAGGAGCACGCCGCGGCAGCGCTGGCCCGCTACAAGGTGCCGACCTCGGTGCACTTCCTGCCCGCCCTGCCGCACTCCCTCACCGGCAAGGTGAGCCGCGCCCGGCTGCGCGAGCTGGGGCTCACCCGGCCCGACGACCCGGCCGAGGGCGCGGCGGCGGAGGGAGCCGGCGATGGCTGACCGGCTGCAGCTGATCACCCGGGCCGGCTGCCACCTGTGCGAGACCGCGGCGCAGACGCTGGCGGCGGTGGCCGCCGAGGCCGGGCTCGAGGTCGCCGCGGTGGACGTCGACGCCGATCCCGACCGGCAGGCCGAGTACGGCGACCGGGTCCCGGTGGTGCTGCTCGACGGGCGGGAGCACTCCTACTTCACCGTCGACGTCCCCCGGCTGCGCCGCGACCTCGGCATCGGCTGAAGGCCCCTCGCAGGGGCCCGCCGCGAGCCCGCGAGTGGCGGGGGGCGAGGAGGTCCTTGGTATGGTCCTCACCACAGGGAGACGCATCCGCGCTGCCCGGCGGCACGGCCGCTGCGCAGCGACTTTGTTCCTGCGTTCACAAGCGGTTAACGTGGGCGGCGCCGGACGGCGTCTGCGTCCGGTTCCCGATGTCGTCGCTCCCCGGTCAGCCGCCGGGCGGACGGCGCGCCCGCTGTGGAGACCGTCCCGTGAACCCGTCGAGGCCCCGGATCCCGGAGGCCACCGTGGCCCGCCTGGCCGTGTACCTCCGGGTGCTCACCGGGCTGGCCGACGGCGGCCGCGGCAGCGTCTCCTCTGGTGAGCTGGCCGGCGCCGCCGGGGTGAACCCAGCCGGGCTGCGCAAGGACCTCTCCCACCTCGGCCCGTGCGGCGTGCGCGGCGTTGGTTACGACGTCGAGGGTCTGCGCGACCGGATCGCCCGCGTGCTGGGCGTCGAGCGGTCGCGCGCCTGCGTGCTCGTCGGCCTGGGCAACCTCGGTTCGGCGCTGGCCGACTACGCCGGGTTCGGCAGCCGGGGGTTCGAGTTCGTCGGCCTGTTCGACAGCTCTCCGGACCGGATCGGCCAGGTGATCGGTGGCCGCACCGTGCGCCCCGTCGACGAGCTGGACGAGGTGGTGGTCGCGACCCGCGCGACGATCGGGGTCATCGCGACACCGGCCGAGGTGGCGCAGTCGGTCTGCGACCGGCTGACCGCGGCCGGGGTGAGGAGCATCTTGAACTTCGCACCGGTGACGCTCGCCGCTCCCCCGGACGTCGACGTCCGGCAGGTCGACCTGTCCGTCGAGCTGCAGGTCCTCGCCTTCCTCGACTCGGGCCGCGACACCGACGGCCCCGCCGGGACCGACCGCCGGCGCGCCGCCGTCCCGGCCCTGGGGGGGACCGCATGAGCCTGCTCGCCGTCGGCATCAGCCACCAGACCGCACCGGTCTCCCTCCTCGAGCAGTTCGCCATGGGCGCCGACGACACGGTGAAGGCGCTCGAGGAGCTGGTGGGCACCGACCACGTCAGCGAGGCCATCGTGCTGGCCACCTGCAACCGGGTCGAGGTCTTCGCCGAGGTCGACCGCTTCCACGGCGGCGTCACCGAGGTCAGCCGGGTGCTGGCCCGCCAGGCCGGCGCCACCGTCGAGGAGCTCTCGCCGTACGTCACCGTGCACTACGAGGACCAGGCGGTCGCGCACCTGTTCACCGTCGCCGCCGGCCTGGACTCCATGGTCGTGGGCGAGACGCAGGTGCTCGGCCAGCTGCGCCACGCCTACGCGCTGGCCCGCGAGCAGGGCACCGTGGGCCGTGCGCTGCACCCGGTCGCCCAGCACGCCCTGCGGGTCGGCAAGCGGGTGCACTCCGAGACCGGCATCGACCGCGCCGGGGCGTCGCTGGTGTCGGTCTCCCTCGACCACGCCGAGCAGCGGATCGGGCCGCTGGCCGGCCGTCCGGTGCTCGTCGTCGGCGCGGGCTCCATGGGCGCGCTGGCCGCGACCACGCTGTCGCGGCGCGGCGCCCTGGTGACCGTCGCCAGCCGCACCCCGGAGCACGCGGCCCGGCTGGCCGCCGCCGTCGACGGCGCGACCGCCGAGATGGCGGACCTGCCCGCCGCCATCGCCGGGGCCGACGTGCTCGTCACGTGCACCGGCGCCTCCGGCCTCGTCGTGGGCAGCGAGGCCGTCGGCGCGGCGATGCTCGCCCGCCCCGACCGGCCGCTGGCCGTCGTCGACCTCGCGCTGCCGCGCGACGTGGACCCGGCCGTCGCCGGCCTGCCCGGCGTGCACGTCGTCGATCTGGCTCTGCTGCAGGGCGAGCGCACCGCCGCGCACGACACCTCGCTGGCCGGGGCGGTCGCCGCCGACGACATCGCCGCCGCGCACGCGCTGATCGAGGCCGAGACCGCCCTGCTGCGGGCCGAACGGCAGGCCGCCGCGGTCGCACCGACGGTGTCGGCGCTGCGCAGCCAGGCCGCCGAGGTGGTCGACGCCGAGCTCCTGCGGCTGTCCACCCGGCTGCCCGACCTCGACGCCCGCGCCCGATCGGAGATCGCCCGCACGGTCCGCCGCGTGGTCGACAAGCTGCTGCACGAGCCCACCGTGCGGGTCAAGGAGCTGGCCAGCACCCCCGGCGGGGTCGACTACGCCGACGCGTTGCGGGCGCTGTTCGGGCTCGGCATCGACGCCGACGTGCCGGCCGCGGGGCCGCGGCTGGCCGAGGCCGTCACCGTCGATCCCGACGACCTGCGCCCGGGCGGTCCGGCATGACCGGCACGACGGTGGCGACCCTGCGGCTGGGCACCCGCGCCAGCCTGCTGGCGACCACCCAGTCGCAGACCGTCGCCGACGCCATCACCGCGGCCAGCGGCGTCCCCGTGGAGCTCGTGCCCATCAGCACCGAGGGCGACCGCAACCGCGCGGCGATCAGCCAGCTCGGCGGCACCGGGGTGTTCGTGGCGGCGCTGCGCGAGGCGCTGGCCGCCGGCACGGTGGACCTCGCGGTGCACAGCTACAAGGACCTGCCGACCGCGGCGGAGCCGGGCCTGGCCATCGCGGCGGTGCCGCTGCGGGAGGACCCGCGCGACGCGCTCGTCGCCCGCGACGGCCTGACCCTCGGCGAGCTGCCGGCCGGCGCCCGCGTGGGCACCGGCGCCCCGCGGCGGGTCGCCCAGCTGCGCGCGCTCGGCCTGGGCCTCGACGTCGTCCCGATCCGCGGCAACGTGGACACCCGGATGGCCCGGGTCGCCGGGCGGACGGGCGAAGGCGGGGACCTGGACGCCGTCGTCCTCGCCCGCGCCGGGCTCGCCCGGCTGGGCCGGCTCGACGCGATCACCGAGACCCTCGACCCGCTGCAGGTGCTCCCCGCGCCCGCGCAGGGTGCGCTGGCCGTCGAGTGCCGGGCCGACGACGCGTCGACCCGCACGGTCCTCGCCGCGCTCGACGACGCCGTCACGCGGGCCTGCGTGCTCGCCGAGCGGACGACGCTGGCGGCGCTGGAGGCCGGGTGCAGCGCCCCGGTCGCGGCCTACGCCGAGGTCGCCGAGGGCGAGGACGGCCCCGAGCTCTTCCTGCGCGCCTCGGTGACCGCGCTGGACGGCAGCGACGGCGTCCGCGGCTCGGTCACCGGGCAGGCCGAGGACGCCGCGCGGCTGGGCCACGAGCTCGCCGCCGACCTGCTCGACCGCGGTGCGGCCGAGCTCATGGCCGCCTCGAGGTGACCGCTTCCCCGACCCTCCCCACGCCGGGCCCCGCGGCCCGGCCCCCGAACCCCGAACACGACGCCCTCCCCGAGGGACAGAACAGGAGCACGCGATGACGCGCTTCCGCAGCAGGAGCGGCGGGGCGGCCGGCACGGTCGTCTTCGTCGGCGCCGGCCCGGGCGACCCCGGGATGCTGACCGCCCGCGCCACGGCGGCGCTCGCCGAGGCCGACGCCCTCGTCGTCGACCCCGGGGTCGCCCCCGCCGTCACGGCCGCGGTCCGCGAGAGCCGGCCCGACCTGGAGCCGGCGACCGCGACCGGCGAGCCGGACGAGGTGGCCCGGGCCGCGGTCGCCGCGGCGAAGAAGGGCGACACCGTCGTCCGCCTCGTCGCCGGTGACCCCTTCACCTCCGACGCGGTGATCAAGGAGGTGCTCGCCGTCGGCCGCACCTCCGTGCCCTTCGACGTCGTCCCCGGCGTCGCGGCGGTCACCGCCGTCCCGGCGTTCGCCGGCGTCGCCCTCGGCGGCACCAGCCTGACCGCGGACCTCCGCGGTGGTGCCGACCTGCCGGCGCTCGCCTCGGCCGCGCACGGCCTGGGCGCCCCCCTGGTCCTCACCGGGGACGCCGCGGACCTGCCCGACGCCGCCGCCCGGCTGGTCGAGGGCGGCCTGCCCGCCGGCACGCCCGTCGTCGTCACCACCGCCGGCTCGACCACCGACCAGAAGAGCGTGGCGGCCAAGCTGGGCGCGGTCGCCGAGAAGATCGCCGGCCTCGACGCGCTGACCGGCGCCGTCGTGGCCACGGTCGGGGCCGTCGTCGACAAGCGCGGCAAGCTCTCCTGGTGGGAGAGCCGGCCGCTGTTCGGCTGGCGGGTGCTGGTGCCGCGCACCAAGGACCAGGCCGGCGACATGAGCGACCGGCTGCGGGCCTACGGTGCGGTGCCGGTGGAGGTGCCCACCATCGCCGTCGAGCCGCCGCGCAGCCCGGCGCAGATGGACCGTGCGATCAAGGGCCTGGTCACCGGCCGGTACGGCTGGATCGTGTTCACCTCGGTCAACGCGGTGAAAGCGGTCCGGGAGAAGTTCACCGAGCTCGGTCTGGACGCCCGCGCGTTCGCCGGGGTGAAGGTCGCCTGCGTCGGCGAGCAGACCGCGGCCGCGGTGCGGGACTTCGGGATCGTGCCCGAGCTCGTGCCGACCGGGGAGCAGTCCAGCGAGGGCCTGCTGGCCGACTTCCCCGAGTACGACGACGTCCTCGACCCGATCGACCGGGTGCTGCTGCCGCGGGCCGACATCGCCACCGAGACCCTCGCCGCCGGCCTCAAGGAGCGCGGCTGGGAGATCGACGACGTCACCGCCTACCGCACCGTCCGGGCGGCCCCGCCGCCGGCGGCGGTCCGCGAGGCGATCAAGGGCGGCGGCTTCGACGCGGTGTGCTTCACCTCGTCGAGCACGGTGCGCAACCTGGTCGGCATCGCCGGGAAGCCGCACGCGAAGACGGTCGTCGCGGTGATCGGGCCGCAGACCGCCGCCACCGCCCAGGAGTTCGGCCTGCGGGTCGACGTCCAGCCGGAGACCGCCGCCGTCGCCCCGCTGGTCGACGCGCTGGCCGCGTTCGCCGCGGCGCGCCGGGAGGAAGGCGACCCGAAGTGAGCGCCGCCGGGGGGGCGAACCCTGGCTTCGCCCGCGGGCGCCGGTTGCGGTCGACGCCCGCGCTGCGGCGGCTGACGGCGCAGACCCGGCTGTCGCCGGCCGACCTCGTGCTGCCGGTGTTCGTCAAGGAGGGCATCGCCGAGCCGCAGCCGATCGGCTCCATGCCCGGCGTGGTCCAGCACACCCAGGACTCGCTGCGCAAGGCCGCGCACGAGGCCGCCGAGGCCGGCATCAGCGGGCTGATCCTGTTCGGGATCCCCGCCGGCAAGGACCCGGTGGGCTCGCAGGCCGACGCCGCCGACGGCGTGGTCAACCAGGCGCTGCAGCAGTTGCGGGCCGACCTCGGCGACGAGCTGGTGCTCATGGCGGACCTGTGCCTGTGCGAGTACACCGACCACGGGCACTGCGGCGTGGTCACGCCTGCGGGCATCGTGGACAACGACCCGACCCTGGACCGGTACGCCGCGGTGGCGGTCGCGCAGGCCCAGGCCGGAGCCCACGTGATCGCCCCCAGCGGGATGATGGACGGGCAGGTCGCCGCGATCCGCCGGGCGCTGGACGGCAGCGGGTTCCCCGAGCTGCCGGTGCTGGCCTACGCGGCCAAGTACGCCTCCTGCTTCTACGGCCCGTTCCGCGAGGCCGCCGAGGGCGCTCCGCAGTTCGGCGACCGGTCGACCTACCAGATGGACCCACCCAACGCCGACGAGGCGCTGCGGGAGGTCGAGCAGGACCTCGCCGAGGGCGCCGACGCGGTGATGGTCAAGCCGGCGCTGGCCTACCTGGACGTCATCGCCCGGGTCGCCGACGAGGTCCGGGTGCCGGTGAGCGCCTACCAGGTCAGCGGCGAGTACGCGATGGTCGAGGCGGCCGCGGCCAACGGCTGGGTGGACCGCGACCGGGCGATCCTCGAGACGCTCACCGCGATCCGCCGGGCCGGCGCCGGATCGGTGCTGACCTACTGGGCGGTCGAGGCCGCCCGCCTGCTGCGCCGCTGAGCGAGGGCGCGCCCGGGGACATGGACGACGTCGAGCGGACGGACTACGTCGAGGCCGGCGGCTCGTGGCGGCCGTTCTGGCTGATCGCCGCGGCTCTCGGTGCCCTCGTCGTCATGGACGTCGTGCTGCCCGGCCCGGACGTGCCGCCGCCGGTGTGGGCGCTGTGCGTCGTCGCCGTCCTCGGGGTCGTCGCCGCCGGGGCGCTGTCGGCCCGCCGGGTGTGGACCGTGCGGGTCGGGCTCACCGACGACGGCGCCGACGGGCCGGCCGGGCAGCCGGCGCTGCGCGTGGGCCGGGAGCGGGTGCCGCTGACCGAGGTCGACACCGCCCACCTGCGCGCCGTCCGGGAGGGCGAGGCGGGGGTGGACGCCGGGGCGCCCGTGCTCGGTGGCGGCTGGACGCTGCCGCGGGGACGCACCGGCCTGCCGCTGCGGCTCGCCGACGGGCGGACCGTCCTCGTGCCCACGCGGGACCCCGGCGCGCTGACCCGCGCCCTGCTGGCGGCGGCGCCGGAGGCCGGTGAGACGGGGCCCTCACCCGGTGACCCCCGCGGGGAGGGGACACTGGGGCCGTGACCTCGCTGGACGCCTTCCGCTATCCGTACGAGGCCCCGGTCTCCGCCGAGCTGTTCGCCCGCGGGCAGCACGTGACCCCCGGCGGCGTGAACAGCCCGGTCCGCGCCTTCCGGGCGGTCGGCGGCACCCCGCGGTTCATGGCCGAGGGCCAGGGCCCCTGGCTCACCGACGCCGACGGCCGCCGCTACGTCGACCTGGTGGCCTCCTGGGGACCGCTGATCCTGGGCCACGCCCACCCGGCGGTCGTCGAGGCGGTCACCGCCGCCGCCCGTCGCGGCACCTCCTTCGGCGCCCCCACCGCCGGCGAGCTGGAGCTGGCCGAGGAGATCATCGGCCGGATGCCGCCGGTCGAGCGGGTGCGGCTGGTCAACTCCGGTACCGAGGCGGTCCTGTCGGCGATCCGGCTGGCCCGGGGCGCGACCGGCCGCCGGCTGGTCGTGAAGTTCGCCGGCTGCTACCACGGCCACGTCGACGCGCTGCTGGCGTCGGCCGGCTCCGGCGTGGCCACCCTCGGCCTGCCCGACACCCCCGGCGTCACCACCGGCGCGGCCGCCGACACCGTCGTCCTGCCCTACAACGACGTCGCCGCCGTCGAGGCGGTCTTCGCCGAGCGCGGGGCCGACATCGCCTGCGTGATCAGCGAGGCGTCGCCGGGGAACATGGGCGTCGTCCCGCCGCTGGACGGGTTCAACGCCCAGCTGCGGCGCATCACCGCCGAGCACGGCGCGCTGCTGGTCCTCGACGAGGTGATGACCGGCTTCCGGGTGTCGCGCTCCGGCTGGTACGGCCTCGACCCGGTCGACGCCGACCTGTTCACCTTCGGCAAGGTCATGGGGGGCGGGCTGCCGGCGGCGGCGTTCGGCGGCCGGGCCGACCTGATGGCGCAGCTGGCGCCGTCCGGGCCGGTCTACCAGGCCGGCACGCTGTCGGGGAACCCGGTCGCCGTGGCGGCCGGGCTCACCACGCTGCGGCTGTGCACCGACGAGGTCTACGCCCGCTGCGACGAGGTGGCCGTGACCCTGCGCGGCGCGGCCAGCGCCGCCCTCTTCGCCGCCGGCGTGCCGCACCGCATCCAGCAGGCCGGGTCGATGTTCTCGGTCTTCTTCGTCCCCGACGACCGCCAGGTGCGCGACTTCGACGACGCCCGCAGCCAGGAGACCTTCCGCTACACCGCCTTCTTCCACGCCATGCTCAGCCGCGGCGTCTACCTGCCGCCCTCGGCGTTCGAGGCCTGGTTCGTCAGCGCCGCGCTGGACGACGACGCGGTGCAGCGCGTCCTCGACGCGCTGCCGGCCGCGGCCCAGGCGGCCGCCGAGGCCACCCCGGAGGGCGCACCGCGGGTGACCGGCCAGGACCCGAGCGAGGTCAGCACCTGATGCCCGAGACCACCGTCGTCCACCTGCTGCGCCACGGCGAGGTGCACAACCCCGCCAAGGTGCTCTACGGGCGGCTGCCCGGCTACCGGCTGTCGACGGCCGGCGAGGAGATGGCCGGCAGCGCCGCCCGCTGGTTCACCGGCGTCGCCGCCGACCCGGTCGTCACGTACCTGGTGTCCAGCCCGCTCGAGCGCGCCCAGCAGACCGCGGCGCCGATCGCCGAGGCCCTCGGCCTGCCGGTCGCCACCGACGAGCGGCTGATCGAGGCCGCCAGCGACTTCGAGGGGCTGCGGGTGGCCGTGGGCGACGGCGCGCTGCGCGACCCGCGGCACTGGTGGAAGCTGCGCAACCCGTTCCGGCCGTCCTGGGGCGAGCCGTACGTGGAGATCGCCGCCCGCATGCTGCGCGCGGTCGAGGCGGCGCGGGACGCCGCCCGCGGCTCGGCCGCGGTCTGCGTCAGCCACCAGCTGCCGATCTGGACGCTGCGGCTGCACCTGGAGGGGCGCCGGTACGTGCACGACCCGCGGCGCCGCGAGTGCGCGCTGGCCAGCGTCACGTCGGTGACCTACACCGACGACCGGGTCGCCGGTGTCACCTACGCCGAGCCGGCCGGCGCCACCGACCCCGACGCGGTGCCCGGCGCATGAGGAAGCTCCTCGCGGCCCTCGGGGGCGCCGCCCTGCTCGCCGCCGGCTGCACCACCGGCGAGGGGTCGGCGGTGGACGTCAACAACGGCGGCGAGTTCCGCTTCGTCGCGGGCACCCCGGCCGGCGAGGTCATCCCCGAGGACGAGCGGGCGACCGCGCCCGAGTTCGCCGGGCAGCTGCTC
Organism: Trujillonella humicola; assembly: GCF_046233715.1. Taxonomy (NCBI): domain Bacteria; kingdom Bacillati; phylum Actinomycetota; class Actinomycetes; order Geodermatophilales; family Geodermatophilaceae; genus Trujillonella; species Trujillonella humicola. The sequence continues at coordinate 26,035 of NZ_JBJNRJ010000002.1, forward strand.
GGCGGCGGCGACTTCGACTCCGCGGACCTGACCGGGGACATCGCCGTCCTCAACTTCTGGGGCAGCTGGTGCGCGCCGTGCCGGGTCGAGACGCCGGAGTTCCAGCAGGTCTACGCCGAGGTGCGCGACGACGGGGTGGAGTTCGTCGGGCTGAACGTCAAGGAGACCGACCCGCAGTTCGCCGAGGCGTTCGTCGACTCCAACGGCATCGAGTTCCCGTCGGTGTACGACCCCCGCGGCGAGGTCGCCCTGGCGTTCCGGAACTACCCCGCCAACGCCGTCCCGTCCACGATCGTGCTCGACCGGGACTACCGGGTCGCCGCCGTCTACACCAGCCAGGTCTCGCAGGAGGACCTGCGCGCCACGCTCGACCGGCTGCTCGAGGAGGGCTGACGTGGGAGAGACCTTCAGCGGCCTGGTCACCGACGGCCCGCTCCTGGTCGCCGCGGCCGTCGCGGCGCTGGTCGGGCTGATCAGCTTCGCCTCGCCCTGCGTGCTCCCGCTCGTGCCCGGCTACCTGTCCTACGTCGCCGGCCTGGCCGGCACCGGTCGGACGGCGGACGGTGACCGGCCCGCCGGCGGCGGGACGACCAGTACGGGGACGACGGGGACGGCGGCGGCGGGGACGGCGACGGCCACGGCGACGGTCGCGGCGGCCGACCAGCGGACCGGCCGCCGGCAGATGGTGCTGGGCTCGCTGCTGTTCGTGCTGGGCTTCACCGCGGTCTTCGTCGCGCTCGGCACCGCGGCCGGCTCGCTGGGGCGGCTGCTGCTCGTCCACGACGACGTCATCACCCGGGTGATGGGCGTCGTCGTCATCGTGGTGGGCCTGGGGTTCCTCGGCTGGCTGCCGCTGCTGCAGCGCACCAAGCGGCTGTCGCTGCGGCCCGCGACCGGGCTGGTCGGCGCGCCGCTGCTCGGCGTCGTCTTCGGCCTGGGGTGGACGCCGTGCCTGGGGCCGACGCTGGGCGCCGTCCTCAGCCTCGCCTACGCGGAGGGCACCGCCGGCCGCGGCGCGTTCCTGTCGGTGGCGTACTGCCTGGGCCTCGGCGTGCCCTTCGTGCTGGTCGCGCTCGGCGCGCGCTGGGCGCTGGGTGCCACCACGTTCCTGCGCCGGCACGCGCGCGCCGTCACCCGGGTGGGCGGCGGGCTGCTCGTGCTCGTCGGTCTCCTGCTGGTCACCGGCGCGTGGGCCGAGATGATGGGCTGGCTGCGCTCCTGGGCGGCCACCACCGGGATCGGGACGACGCTGTGAGCGAGCTCGCGAGACCACAGCGCGGGCACAGCACGGGTCGGAACGGCCAGGACGAGCGCCGGCGAGGACTGACGTGACGACCACCGCCCCGCCCCGGCAGGCCGCCACCCCGCCACCGCCGCCGGCCCGGCCCTCCGCCGGCCGGCGCGTCTGGAACCTGTGGCTGCGCTGGTGGCGCCGGCTGACCGCCATGCGGACGGCGATCATCCTGCTGTTCCTGCTCGCGCTGGCGGCGATCCCCGGATCCTTGCTGCCGCAGCGCTCGCTGTCGCAGACCGCCGTCGCCCGGTACTTCGCCGACCACCCGACGCTCGCGCCGGTGCTGGACCGGCTGTACCTGTTCGACGTCTTCAGCTCCCCGTGGTTCGCCGCGATCTACCTGCTCCTGTTCGTCTCGCTCATCGGCTGCGTGCTGCCCCGCGCGGTGGAGCACGCCCGTGCGCTGCGCACCCCGCCGCCGGCCGCGCCGCGCAACCTGCTGCGGCTGCCGGACTCCGCGCGGCTGGAGATCCCGTCCGGCGGCCCGGACCCCCTCGACGTCGTCGAGGAGGAGCTGCGGGTGCGCCGCTACCGCGTCGTCCGGCGCTCGACCGCTGCCGGCTCTGCCGATCCCGCCGGGTCCCGCGGCGACGAGCTCTCCGCGGAGAAGGGGTACCTCAAGGAGGCCGGGAACCTGCTGTTCCACCTCTCCCTGGTGGCCCTGCTGGTGGCGCTGGCCGGCGGGAAGCTCTGGGGCTACGAGGGCAGCATCCTGGTCACCGAGGGCCAGGGGTTCTGCAACGCCTTCCAGCAGTACGACACCTACTCCGCCGGTCCGCTGGTCGAGGGCGGGGACCTCGCCCCGCTGTGCGTCGACCTCGCGGACTTCCGCGCCGAGTACGAGGAGGACCTGACCGCCTCCTCGTTCACCGCCGACATCGCCTACGGCGCACCGGGGGCGCAGGCCGCGGAGCGGACCATCGGCGTCAACGACCCGCTGCGCGTGGACGGCGCGCGGGTGTACCTGACCGGCCACGGCTACTCGCCGACGTTCACGGTGACGGCCAACGGCCGGACCTTCGAGGACGTCTCCGCACCGTTCCTGCCCACCGACCAGGCGACGATGGGCAGCGAGGGCGCGCTGAAGCTGCCCGACCTGGGCGCCGACGCCGAGTCGCAGCTGGCCATCCAGGGCTTCTTCGCGCCGACCGGGGTCGTGCGGGACGGCATCCTGGCCAGCGTCGACCCGCGCCCGCTGGAGCCGCGGGTGGCGGTCGTGGCCTACCAGGGCTACCTGGGGCTGGACAGCGGCCGGCCCCAGTCGGTGTACGCCATCGAGCAGGAGCAGATCGACCGCGGCGCCCTGGAGCGCGTCGGCTCGGCGAACCTGGCCGTCGGCGAGACGCTGACGCTGCCCGACGGCACGGCGATCACCTTCACCGGCTACCGGCAGTTCGCCGCCCTGCAGCTGTCGCACGACCCGGGGCAGGTGGGGGTGCTCGTGGCCGCCATCGCCGTCCTGGTGGGGCTGCTCGCCATGCTCCTGCTGCGCCGGGAGCGGGTCTTCGCCCGCGTCGGCCCGGCCGCCGGGGGCAGCGGTACCGTGCTGACCATCGGCTCGCTCACGCGGGGCGGCGGAGAGGGCACCGAGCGCTTCGCCGTGCTGGCCGACGACCTGCGGGCGGCGCTGGCCGCCCGCGCACCCGCACGCACCGCCCCGCCGGCCGGCGGGGCTCGCCCGGACCCGGAGGTCCCCACCCCGTGACCGTCGACACCACCCTGGCCGACCTGTCCGACACGCTGTTCTCGATCAGCGTCGGCCTGTACTCGCTGGCCGTCGTGGCCTTCTGCGCGCAGCTGGCCTTCGGCCGCCGCCCCGCCGCCCGGCGCGAGCTGGTCGGTGCCGGTGCCGGTGCCGGTGCCGGTGGTGTCCCGCCCGCGCCGGCGGGAGGCGACGCGCCCGCCGAGCCGGCGAGCGTCCGCCGCTACGGGCTGGCCGGCATGGTCCTCACGGTGCTGGGCGCGCTGGCCCAGGGCGGCGTCCTGCTGTTCCGCGGCCTGGCCACCGACCGGCTGCCGTGGGGCAACATGTACGAGTTCGCGACCGGCGTCGTCCTCGTGGCCGTCGTCGCCTTCGTCGTCCTGGCGCTGCGGCGGCCCGCGCTGCGCCACCTCGGCGTCTTCGTCCTCGTCCCGGTCGTGCTCTCCATGGTCGGGATCGGCCTGTTCCTCTACGCCGAGGCCGGGCCGCTGGTGGCCTCGCTGCGCTCGAGCTGGCTGGCCGTGCACGTCTCCACGGCGATCCTGGGCTTCGGCGTCTTCTTCGTGAGCGGGATCGCCAGCGTCATGTACCTGCTCCGGGCCCGCCACGATGCCCGCGTCGCCGACGGCACGGCCCCCGGTGGTGGCCTGCTCGACCGCCTGCCCTCGTCCGCCGCGCTGGACCGGGTGGCCCACCGCACCGCGGTCTTCGGGTTCCCGATCTGGACCTTCGCGGTGATCGCCGGCGCCATCTGGGCCGAGAGCGCCTGGGGCCGCTTCTGGGGCTGGGACCCCAAGGAGACCTGGGCCTTCATCGCGTGGGTCGTCTACGCCGCCTACCTGCACGCCCGGACCACGGCCGGCTGGCGCGGCCGGCCGGCCGCGTGGGTCAACGTGGTCGGGCTGGGCGTCATGATCTTCAACCTGCTCTACGTCAACATGGTGTCCACCGGCCTGCACAGCTACGCCGGCGTCTCCTGAGCCGCCGGCCCGGCCGCTCCCCGGAGCGGCAGCGGTGGTCACTCCGGGTGACCGGACCCGGACGGGGGACGTCGGCGAGTGACGGGAACGCCCCGTCCGTGCTGGGATGCAGCCATGGACGGCGACGGGGCTGATGACCGTGGGTAGGCATGCAGCAGCGGCGGGCGCGGACGCCGACCCGGTGGTCGCTGCGGCGCTCGCCCGGCGCGGACCGGCGGTCACCGGTCCGCGGCACGCCCGTGACGGCGAGGAGCGGCGTCCGACGCCGGTCGGCTGGCCCGGCCGGGACGACGACGCCCCGGGCGGCTCACCGGTGGGCTGGCCGGGTTCGATCACCGACGAGCCGGCCACGCAGCCGGCCGCCGAGCCGGCCGCGGCGCCGGAGTCCGTGCGCCCCCGCGGGTGGCGGCGCCTCTTCGGCGGCCGCGCCGCCTAGCCCGCCACCCGCAGACGGGGCAGGGGCGGGCGGGCAGCCCGGCCCGCCGCGGAGGCGGGCCGCCGGCCGCTCAGGCCGGCGAGCCGTCGTCGCGGCGGGCGCGACGCTCCAGCTCGCGGAGGAACTCGGGGTCGTCGTCGGGCGCGACCGGACGCGTGCTGCGCGGGGGCCGGGGCCGGCGCTGCGGGCGCGGAGCGCCCAGGCCGGCACCCCCCGCCGTGCCGGACTTCTCCGCCGCACGCATGACCAGCACGACCACCGCGATCGCCACCACCAGGAACACCAGGAACACCACGGGCGCCACCTCTCCGTCTCCCCCCGTGGGACGAGGGTACGTCCGTGGCGATACTCGGGGGTGGGGACGGAGCGTCCGATCCCCGTCCGGACGGAGGACGTCATCGACGCGGTGGACCGAAGGCTCATCGAACTGCTGCAGGCCAACGGGCGGGCGAGCTACGCGGAGCTGGCCCGCCAGGTGGGTCTCTCGGCGCCCGCGGTGCACGAGCGGGTCGGCAAGCTGGAGGCCGCCGGTGTCATCACCGGCTACCGGGCGGTCGTCGACCCCATGGCCGTGGGGCTCGACGTCACGGCCCTGATCAGCGTCATCGAGAGCGACTCCGTCGACGAGACCGGCGTGGAGGCGGCGCTGGCCGCCATGCCCGAGGTCGAGGACTGCTGGCGGGTGGCCGGCAGCGAGGGGTACGTGCTGAAGGTCCGTGTGGCCGACATCCCGGCACTCGAGGCGGCCATCAGCGCGTTGAACCGGATCAGAGGAGTCGCACGCACCCGGACCACGGTGGTGCTCTCGACGAAGTGGGAGGGCCGGCATGGCTGAGCCGACGGACCGGACGACCGACCCGGCGACCCCCGGGTCCCCGACGGGCGGGCCGGCGACGCCCCCACGGGTGGCGCCGCCGCTGGTGCTCTACACCCTGGGCCGGCTGCTCATCACCGTCGCCCTCGTCGCGCTGATCTGGGTGGCCGGGCTCCCCGGTTTCCCGGCGCTGCTGTTCGGCCTGCTGCTGTCGATGCCCGCGGCGCACTTCCTGCTGCGCGGCGTCCGCGAGCGGCTCACCGAGGCCCTCGCGGCGCGGGGTGTCGCCCGACGCGCCGCGAAGGAGGACCTGCGCGCGCGGCTGTCCGGCGACGCCGACGACGACGTCTGAGACCCTCGATCCCGAGGGCCGGTACCGGCGGGGCCGGCTGTTCGGCCGTCCGGCGCCCTTCGTCAGCTGAGGGCGAGCCCCGCACCGAGCAGGACGCCGGTGGCCAGGGTCAGCAGGCCCGTCGACTGCAGGCCCGCGACGAGCGCCGGCCCGCGCGCCCCGGACAGCACCAGCCGGGCCGGCGGCACCGCCAGCGGGCCGGCCAGCAGCGCGAGCAGCGCCCACGGACGGGCTGCCCCGATCGCGACGACGACGGCGAAGGCGACCGCCAGCAGGCCGGCGAACGCCAGCCGGGTCCCCCGCTCGCCGAGCAGCACCGCGAGCGTCCGCTTGCCCACGGCGGCGTCCCCGGCGATGTCGCGCAGGTTGTTCACCACCAGCAGGGCCACCGAGAGCAACCCGACCGGGACGGCGGCCGCCAGCGCCAGCCCCTCCACGGCGCGGGTCTGGACGAACGTCGTGCCGGCGACGGCGACCAGGCCGAAGAAGACGAAGACGAACACCTCGCCCAGCGCCCGGTACCCGTAGGGGAGCGGGCCGCCGGTGTAGGTCCAGGCGGCCGCGATGCACACCGCGCCGACGGCGACCAGCCACCAGCTCGACAGCGCCGCCAGCACCAGCCCGGCCACCCCGGCGACGGCGAAGGCGGCCAGCGCGGCGGTGAGCACCTGGCGGGGGGTGGCCGCGCCGGAGCCGACCAGCCGCATCGGGCCGACCCGGTCGGCGTCGGTGCCGCGGCGGCCGTCGGAGTAGTCGTTGGCGTAGTTGACCGCCACCTGCAGGGCCAGCGCGACCAGCAGGGCGAGCAGCGCGGGGCCGAGCCGGAACCCGTCGAGCGCGGCCGCGGCGCCGGTGCCGACCAGCACCGGGGCGACGGCCGCCGGCAGCGTCCGGGGCCGGGCACCGGCCACCCACTGCGCGGGCGTGGCCATCAGGCGGCGCCCATCAGCGACGCCGCGACGGCGCGGCGGTCGGGTTTGCCCGTGTGCAGCGCGGGGACGGCGGGGATGCGGTGCAGCTCCCGCGGCGCGGCGGGCGGCCCCAGCCGCTGCGCCACCCAGGGGCGCAGGACCTCGAGGTCGGGGTCGGCGCCCGGCGCCGCGACGACGGCGGCGACCACCCGCTGGCCCCACTCCACGTCGGGCCGGCCGAAGACCACGGCGTCGGCGACGGCCGGGTGCTCGCGCAGCACGCTCTCGACCGCCTGCGGCGCGACGTTGACCCCGCCGGTGACGACGACGTCGTCCAGCCGGCCGTGCACGGTCAGGACGCCGTCCACGAGCTCCCCGGCGTCACGGGTGCGGAACCAGCCGGCCGCGAACGCCTCGGCCGTGGCCGCCGGGTCGGCGCGGTAGCCCAGCGCCAGCACCGGCCCGGCCAGCGCGATCCCGTCCCCGTCGACCCGCACCGCGACGCCGTCCAGCGGCACGCCGTCGTACACGCACCCGCCCGCGGTCTCGGTCATCCCGTACGTCGTCACCACCGCGACGCCGGCCTCGCGCGCCCGGGCCAGCAGCCCGGGATCGGTCGCCGCGCCGCCGACGAGCACCGCGTCCAGCGCCTGCAGCGCCGCGGGCTCGGCCGCGAGGTACCTCCGCAGCTGCGTCGGCACCAGCGAGGCGTAGCGGCGGCCGGCCGGCATCCGGGCGACCGCGGCGGCCAGGGCCTCGCCGGGGCCGAGCACGGTCGGGTCCGTGCCGGCCAGCAGCGAGCGGCCCAGCACCTGCAGGCCGGCGATCGCCGACACCGGCAGCGCCAGCAGCCACGCGCCCGGGCCGCCGAGCCGCTCGTGCGTCGCGGCGGACGAGGCGCGCAGCGCGGCGGCCGGCAGCAGGACGGCGCGGCCGTCGCCGGTGGAGCCGGAGGTGACGACGACGAGGTCGGCACCGTCCTCCAGGGGCTCCTCGGGCCGCAGCACCGAGCGGGCGCGCTGCACCGCGGCCGGTGGCCCCGCGGGCAGCACGGCCAGCGGTGCGCCACCGGCCAGGCAGGCGCGCAGCGGTTCCAGCAGCGCCAGGGGGTCGCCGGGCGCGGGCACGAGGGTGAGGTGCCGGGCCACGGCGGTTCACGCTAGATGACGGGTCCGTCGCGGCCCCCCTGTAGGGTCCCGCTGCGAGCTGGCGAGTGGTGGGGGGCAGGGGGGTCCTTTCTGTGGCGGACGCGGCGGGGATCGACGCCGTCGCCGTCTACTCGGTCCCGCTGCGCACCCGGTTCCGCGGGATCGACGTCCGCGACGGGGTGCTCGTGCACGGCCCCGCCGGCTGGGGCGAGTTCAGCCCGTTCTGGGACTACGGCGCCGCGGAGAGCCGCCGGTGGTGGGCCGCCGCCCGCGAGGCCGCCGTCGAGGGCTGGCCCGCCCGGGTCCGCGACGCCGTCCCGGTCAACGTGACCGTCCCCGCCGTCGGCCCGGAGCGCGCGCACGCGATCGTCGCCGCCTCCGGCTGCCGCACCGCCAAGGTCAAGGTCGCCGAGCCGGGGCAGACGGCGGCCGACGACCGCGCGCGGGTCGAGGCGGTGCGGGCCGCGCTCGGACCCGCCGGCGCGGTGCGGGTCGACGCCAACGCCGCCTGGGACACCGACACCGCCGCCGCGCGGATCCGCGACCTCGACGCGGCCGCGGGGGGCCTGGAGTACGTCGAGCAGCCGTGCGCCACGCTGCCGGAGCTGGCGGCGCTGCGCCGCCGGATCGACGTCCGCGTCGCCGTCGACGAGGGGGTGCGCCGCTCGGCCGACCCGCTGCGGGTGGACCTGCGCGAGGCCGCCGACGTCGTCGTCCTCAAGGTGCAGCCGCTGGGCGGCGTGCGGGCGGCGCTCGAGATCGCCGGCGCGCACGGCCTGCCGTGCGTGGTGTCCTCGGCGCTGGAGAGCTCGGTCGGCATCGCCGCCGGTGTCGCGCTGGCCGCGGCCCTGCCCGAGCTGCCCTTCGCCTGCGGGCTGGCGACCGTCGCGCTGCTCGCCGGCGACGTCGCCGCCGACCCCCTGCTGCCGGTCGGCGGCGAGCTGCCCGTGCGGGCCGTCGACCCCGACCGGCGCGGCGCGCTGGCCGCCCCCGCCGACGTCGACGCCCGCTGGCGGGCGCGCCTGCAGGAGGCCACCGCGTGAACCCCTCCACCGCCCTGGCCACCGTCCTGGTCGACGAGCTGGTCCGCGGCGGGGTGACCGACGCCGTCCTGTCGCCCGGGTCCCGGTCGGCCCCGGTCGCCCTGGCGCTGGCCGCGGCCGAGCGGTCGGGCCGGCTCACCCTGCACGTGCGGATCGACGAGCGGACGGCGGCCTTCCTGGCCCTCGGGCTGGCGAAGGCCTCCGGACGGCCGGTGCCGGTGCTCACCACGTCGGGGACGGCGACCGCGCACCTGCACGCGGCGGTCCTGGAGGCCGACGCGAGCGGGGTGCCGCTGCTCGCGCTGACCGCCGACCGCCCACCCGAGCTGCGCGGCACCGGCGCCAACCAGACGATCGAGCAGCCGGGGCTCTACGGGCGGGCGGTGCGCTGGGCGGTCGACGTCGGCGTGCCGGAGGAGGGCCGCGAGGCGGCGCAGAACCGCTACTGGCGGTCGCTGGTGGCCCGGGCGCTCGCCGTCGCCGGCGGGGTGCTGTCGGGCGACCCGGGCCCGGTGCAGCTGAACCTGGCGCTGCGCGACCCGCTGCTGCCCGACGGCCCGCCCGGTGAGCTGTCCGCGCCCTGGGCCGGGCGGCCCGGTGGGGGGCCGTGGACGGTGGCCGAGCCGTCGGCCGGCTGGGCCGCGGCCGCCCACGACCTCCCGCCGCGGACGCTGGTCATCGCCGGGGACGGACCCGGGCACGCCGCTCCCGGCCTCACCGAGGGCTCCGCCTGGCCGGTCGTGGCCGAGCCCGGCAGCGCCTTCTGGGGGGTGCGCGGTGGCGTGCGCGGCGGCGTCCTGCTCCTCGGGTCCGCGGAGTGGCTCGCCGCGCACCGACCCGAGCGGGTGCTCGTGGTGGGCCGGCCGACGCTCTCGCGCCCCGTGTCGGCGCTCCTCGCCGATCCCGCCGTCACCGTGGAGACCGTCAGCGCCGTCCCGCGGTGGGCCGATGCCGGGCGGTTGGCCGCCCGCGTGGCCCGCCTGTTCGCCGGTACCGGCCCGGAGGCCCGGGTGGACGCCGGCTGGGCGGACACCTGGCGGGCGGCCGCCGGCCGGGTGGAGGTCGCGGTGGACGCCCTCCTGGACGCGATGCCGGAGCTGACCGCGGCCCGGCTGGCCCGCGACCTGGTCGCGGCGCTGCCGCGGGGCGCCCTGCTCGTGCTCGGCTCGTCCACGCCGGTCCGCGACGTCGACCGGCTGGCCGTGCCGCGGCCCGACGTGACCGTCCTGGCCAACCGCGGCGTGGCCGGGATCGACGGCACGATCTCCACCGCGGTGGGCGCCGCGCTGGCCCACCGGCGGGCCGGTGGCGGCCCGGCCGTGGCGCTGATGGGGGACCTCACGTTCCTGCACGACCTCACCGGCCTGCTGCTCGGCCAGGGCGAGCCGGCGCCCGACCTCACCGTCGTCGTCCCCGACAACGGCGGCGGCGGCATCTTCGCCCAGCTCGAGCCCGGGCGACCGCAGCACGCCGAGGACTACGACCGGCTGTTCGGCACCCCGCACGGCCGCGACCTCGTCGCCGTCGCCCGGGCGCTGGGCTGGCCGGCCGAGGAGGTCCGGGACACCGCGGAGCTGTCCGCCGCGCTCGGTGGGGGCGGCCGGCGGGTGCTCGTCGTCCGCACCGACCAGCGGGCCGAGGCAGACCTCGCCGTCCGGCTGCGGGAGGCGGCCGCCGCGGCGCTGGGGTAACCGGCTGGATCGTGCAGGTTAGGCTGCCCTGGCCCGTCAGCCCGCCGTCCGGAGGAGGAGCACTGCCTCCGACGACGCGCACCCTGCTTCGGCGGGCCCTGCGGCGGCACCCGCGCCGGCTGGTGGCCGCGATCCTGCTGCTGTCGCTGCACCAGGCCTGCGAGGCGCTGGTCCCGGTGGCGATCGGCCTGACGATCGACCGCGCCGTCGCCACCGGCGAGGTGCCCGCGCTGGTCGTGGCGCTGCTGGGCACCGGCCTGCTCTTCGTGGTCCTGTCCCAGGCCTACCGCTTCGGCGCCCGGGCCGTGGTCGCCGCCTGGTGGGAGGAGACGCACCTGCTGCGGGTCGAGGTCACCGAGCGGGTGCTCGATCCGCGGGGGCTGGCCGATCCGCCACCGACCGGGGAGCTGCTGTCCACGGCGACGTCCGACGCCGACCGGGTGGGGCGCGTCATCGAGGCGGCGTCCGTGGTCGTGGCCGGGGCGACCGCCCTGGTCGTCGCCGCGGTGTCCCTCCTGCTCGTGCACGTCCCGCTGGGGCTGGGCGTGCTGCTGGGCGCCCCGCTGCTGGTGGGCGCCCTGCAGCTGCTCGCACCGCTGCTCACCCGCCGCACCAGCGCCCAGCAGGAGGACGTCGCGCGGACCGCGGGCATGGCCACCGACCTCGTGCAGGGGGTGCGGGCGCTGCGCGGCGTCGGCGCCGAGGACGCGGCGACCGAGCGGTACCGGCGCACCAGCCGGGCCGCGCTGGCCTCGACGATGCACGCGGCCCGGGCGGTGGGGGTGTACCGCGGGGTCACCACGCTGGGCAGCGGCCTGTTCCTCACCGCGGTCGCCGGCGTGGCCGGTGCCCTGGCCTTCGACGGCCAGCTCAGCGTGGGGGAGCTGGTCACCGTCGTCGGCCTCGCGCAGTTCCTCGCCGAGCCGGTGGGCCTGCTCGGCTTCGCCGGCCAGAAGTACGCCGAGGCGCGGGCGTCGGCGGCCCGCATCGCCGCCGTGCTGGCCCGGCCGGTGCTCACGGCGGGCGGGGGAGGCCGCGCCCCGGCAGGCGAGGGCCGGCTGGAGCTGCGCGCCGTCACGGCCGGCCCGCTGGAGGGCCTGTCGCTGTCGGTCGCGCCGGGGGAGCTGGTCGGCGTCGTGGCTCCCGATCCCCGCGACGCCGAGGCGCTGGTGGCCCTGCTCGCCGGCCGGCTCCCCGCCGGGGACGTCCGCGGGGAGGTCCTCGTCGACGGGCTGGACGTCGGCGACCTCGACCCGGCGGCCGTCCGCCGCGCCGTCCTCGTCGAGCCGCACGCGGTGGTGCTGTTCGAGGGGACCGTGCGCACGGCGGTGGACCCCGACGGCGCCGCCGGCGACGACCGGTTCCTGGCGGCGGTGCACGCGGCCGCCGCCGACGACGTCCTCACCGGCCATCCCGACGGGGCCGACCGGGCCGTGGCCGACCGGGGGCGCAGCCTCTCCGGAGGGCAGCGCCAGCGGGTCGCCCTCGCCCGGGCGCTGCTGCTGGCCCCGCCGGTGCTGGTGCTGCACGACCCGACCACCGCGGTCGACGCGGTCACCGAGGAGGCCATCGCTGCCGGGGTGGCCGGGCTGCGCCGCGGGCGGACGACGGTCCTGGTGACCAGCAGCCCGGCGCTGCTGGGCCGGTGCGACCGGGTCCTGCTGCTCGAGGGCGGCCGGGTCGCCGCCGCCGGCACGCACGCCCAGCTCTCGGCCGCCGACGCCTACCGGACGGCGGTGCTCCGGTGACCGCGGAGGCGACGGAGGACCTTCCGTCCGCAGCCGCCGGGGCGGAGGCCGGGACGCGAGCCGGGACGGGAGCCGGCACGGTGCCCGGGAACGGCGGCCTGCTGCCCACCGCGACCGGGCGGCGGGCGGCGCGGGTCGTCGGCCGGTACGCCGCCGACCGGCCGCTGCACGTCGTCGCCGCCGTCGTGCTCGCCCTCGCCGCCGCGGCCTCCGGGCTGGCCGCTCCCGTCGTGCTCGGGCGGCTCGTCGACGCCGTGTCCGAGGGCGGCTCCATCGGGGGGTACCTGATCGCGCTGGCCGCCGCGGCGGTGCTCGGCGCGGTCCTGGTCGGGGCGTCGGCCGTGGCCATCAGCCGGCTGGGGGAGTCCCTGCTGGCCCGCCTGCGCGAGGCCGTCGTGGCCCGCGTCCTGCACCTGCACACCGCGGTGCTGGACCGCGTGCGCCCCGGCGACCTGCTCGCCCGCGTCGGCGACGACGTCGCCCGGGTCAGCCAGTCGGTGACGACGGGCCTGCCCGAGGTCATCGGCGCCGGGCTCGCCGTCGTGCTCACCGTCCTCGGCCTCGGCGTGCTCGACTGGCGGCTGGCGGTGGCCGGGCTGCTGGCCCTGCCCAGCTACGCCCTGGCGCTGCGGTGGTACCTGCCGCGGTCGGCGCCGATGTACGCCCGCGAGCGCGTGGCGATCGGCGAGCGGGCCGACGGCCTGATCGGCGCGGTGCACGGCGCGGACACGATCCGGGCCTACGCCCGCAGCGCCCCCCACGCCGCGGAGGTCGCCCGCCGGTCGGCCGCCGCGCGCGACGTCGCGGTGGGCGTCTTCCGGCTGTACACCGACTTCGGGTGGCGGACGAACCGCTCGGAGTTCTTCGGGCTGGCCGCCGTCCTCGGCGTCGGGTTCCTGATGGTCCGCTGGGACGTGGGCACGGTCGGCGAGGTGACGACGGCCGCGCTGCTGTTCCACCGGTTGTTCGCCCCGCTGGGGATCCTGCTGTTCACCTTCGACGAGGTGCAGGCGGCCGGCGCGGCGCTGGTCCGGCTGGTCGGCGTGGTGGACCTCCCCGACACCGTCGCCGCGCCCCGGCGCCCGGCCGGGCCGGTCCGGCCGGCCGTGGAGCTGCGCGGCATCGGTCACCGTTACGGCGACGGGCCGGCCGTCCTCACCGACGTCGACCTGCGGATCGCGCCCGGCGAGCGGGTCGCGCTGGTCGGCGCGAGCGGAGCCGGCAAGACCACCCTGGCCGCGGTGCTCGCCGGCGCGCTGGAGCCGACGGAGGGCGAGGTGCTCCTCGACGGCGTCCCGGCCCGGGGGCTGCCCGGCCGGGGGCTACGCGACCACGTGGCGCTGGTCAGCCAGGAGGTGCACGTCTTCGCCGGACCGCTGGCCGACGACGTCCGCCTCGCCCGCCCCGACGCCTCCGACGCCGAGGTCGACGCCGCGCTGGCGCTGGTCGGCGCCCGGTGGGTGGCCGCGCTGCCGCAGGGGACGGCGACCCGGGTCGGCGAGGGCGGCACCGCGCTGACCCCGGCTCAGGCCCAGCAGCTGGCCCTGGCCCGGCTCGCCCTCGCCGACCCGCCGGTGGCGGTGCTCGACGAGGCGACGGCCGAGGCGGGCAGCGCCGGCGCCCGGGACCTCGAGGAGGCCGCGTTCGCGGCGACGGCCGGCCGCACGACGCTGGTCGTCGCGCACCGGCTCACCCAGGCGGTGCGGGCCGACCGGGTCGTGGTCCTGGACGGCGGCCGGGTGGTGGAGGAGGGCGGCCACGCCGACCTGGTCGCCGCCGGCGGCCGCTACGCGGCGCTGTGGGCGGCCTGGCAAGGCCGCTGACCGGTGCGCAGGCCCGGCGCGCGGCGGTCGCGTCGAGCGGTCCGGGCGGTCCGGGCCGGCGGCCGCGGGGTCAGCTCTCGAGCGCGGCCTGGAAGGCGGCGAACTTCGACTGCGTCTCGGCCAGCTCGGCGGCCGGGTCCGAGCCGGCCACGATGCCGCAGCCGGCGTAGAGCCGGGCGGCGGACGGGTCGTCGGGGGAGAGCTGGGCGCAGCGCAGGGCCAGGCCGAACTCGCCGTCCCCGCGGGAGTCCAGCCAGCCCACCGGCCCGGCGTAGCGCCCGCGGTCCATGCCCTCGAGCTCGCCGATGACGTCCGCCGCGCGGTCGGGCGGCGTGCCGCAGACGGCGGCGGTCGGGTGCACCGCGGCGACCAGGTCCAGCAGCGAGGCGCGGCCGGCCCGGCCGGTCCGGCGCTGGGTGCCGGTGACGTCGGTGGCCAGGTGGCGGACGTTGGCCAGGGTCAGCAGCTCCGGCTCGGCCGGGGCGTGCAGCTCGCTGCAGTAGGGCTGCAGTGCACGGACCAGCGAGTCGACGGCCAGTGCGTGCTCGGCGCGGTCCTTCTCCGAGGCGAGCAGCGCGGCGGCCAGGCGCTCGTCGTCGACCCCGGCGCCGCGGGGAGCGGTCCCGGCGAGGACCCGCGCGGACAGCTCCCGGCCGGTGCGGCGCAGCAGCAGCTCCGGGGTCGCGCCGAGCAGGCCGTCGACGGCGAAGGTCCAGCAGCCGGGGAACCGTGCGGCCAGCCGGTCCAGCAGCCGGCGCGGGTCCAGCGGCACGTCGGCGGTCACCAGCAGGTCGCGGGCGAGCACCACCTTGTCCAGCTCGCCGGCGGCGATGCGGCGCACGGCCGTGGCCACCGCCGCGCACCAGGACACCGGGTCGAGGGCGCCGTCGGCGTAGCGCAGCCGGCCGGGAGCCTGCGCCGGCTCCGGGCGGGCGGGCAGCGGCGCCGGGTCCCCGACGGTCGTCATCCAGGCCACGCCGTCGCGGCGGCCGACCACGACCTCGGGGACGACGAACACCGACGTCCCGGCCGCGGGGTCGAAGGCGACGCTGGCGAAGGCCACCGGCCCCGAGCCGGGGACGGCGACCGGGTCCGCGGCGGTCAGCCCGGCCGACAACCCCGCCCACCAGGAGGCGGCCTCGGCCAGCGCGTGCGGTCCGGAGACCTCGAGCCGGGCGGCCTCTCCCCAGCCGACGAGGCCCTCGCCCCGGCGCACCCAGGAGAGCGCCCCCTGCGCCGGCAGCAGGCGCAGCAGGTCGGGGGCGTCGGGCAGCTCGACGGTGGTGACCGCGGACGCGGCGGCGTCCGGGGAGGTCAGCGCCGCTGTCGTCACGGGTCCAGAGTAGGCAGCCGGGTAGCGTCGCTGCCGTGGCAGACCGGCGAGACGACGCACACACCGCCGGGCTCCGGGCCGGTCTGGACAAGGCGCCCGCCGAGGTCGCGGCCATGTTCGACCGGGTCGCCCGGCGCTACGACGTCACCAACACCGTGCTCTCCGGGGGCCTGGACGCCGGCTGGCGGCGCGCCACCCGCGAGGCCGTGGGTGCCCGGCCGGGCGAGACCGTGCTGGACGTGGCCGCCGGGACGGCGGTCTCCACGGTGGAGCTCGCCGCCGGGGGCGCGACCGCCATCGCGTGCGACTTCTCGCAGGGGATGCTGCGCGCCGGTGCGGGCCGGCCGGTGCCCAAGGTCGCCGGGGACGCCATGGCGCTGCCGCTGGCCGACGCGAGCGTGGACTCCGTCGTCATCTCCTTCGGCCTGCGCAACGTGGCCGACCCCGACGCGGCTCTGCGCGAGTTCCTGCGGGTCACCCGGCCCGGCGGCACATTGGTCGTCTGCGAGTTCTCCAGCCCCACCTGGGCGCCGTGGCGGACCGTCTACCTCGAGTACCTGATGCGGGCGCTGCCGCGGATCGCGCGGGCGGTCAGCAGCAACCCCGACGCCTACGTGTACCTCGCCGAGTCGATCCGCGCCTGGCCCGACCAGGCTTCGCTGGCGGCCCGCGTGCAGGCGGCGGGATGGGCCGATGTCGCCTGGCGCGACCTCACCGGCGGCATCGTCGCGCTGCACCGCGCCCGCCGGCCGTAGCCGGTCGCCGCTCCGGGCCCGGGGACCCTGGCCCCGGCCCGCCCGGCGGCCTAGCGTCGGACTATGACGACTCCCGCGGGCCCGAGGTGCGGCGCCGCCGGGCCGGCGGCGGGCTGACGTCCCGGGCGGTGCGCTTCGCCGACCGCACCGAGGCCGGCCGCGCCCTGGCCGGGGCGGTGGCCGGGGCGCTGGCGCAGCGACCCGGCGGGTGCGCGGCCGCACCGGTCGTGCTCGGCCTGCCCCGCGGCGGCGTCGTGGTCGCCGCACCGGTGGCCGCCGCGCTGCACGCGCCGCTGGACGTGCTCGTCGTCCGCAAGCTCGGCGCGCCCGGGCGGCCGGAGCTGGCGATGGGTGCGGTCGCGGTCGCCGGGGACGTCGTCGAGACCGTCCGCACGCCGGAGGTCGCCGACGCGCTGGCGGTCGACGCCGGCACCTTCGCCGCCGTCCGCGACCGGGAGCTCGCCGAGCTCTCCCGCCGGGCGGCGGCCTACCGCACCGGCCGGTCGCCGGCGGTGCTGCGCGGCCGCACCGTCGTCCTCGTCGACGACGGGCTGGCCACCGGCTCGACGATGCGCGCGGCGCTGGCCGCCGTGCGGCAGCAGCGCCCCGCCTGCGTCGTCGTCGCCGTGCCCGTCGCCTCCCCGCGGGTGGCGGCCGAGCTCGCGGCGGAGGTCGACGAGCTGGTCTGCCTCACCGCCCCGGCCGGGTTCCGGGCGGTGGGGCAGGCGTACCGGGACTTCTCGCCGACACCGGACGACGCGGTCGTGGCGGCACTGGCGGCGCCCCCGCCGTGATCCCCGCCCGGGGCACCAGGCGGGCGGCCCGCCAGAGGCCCCCCGGCCGCTCCGCGTGAGTCCGGTCACGGGGGGCTTGTTCCGTGGCTCACAACGCGGCGTAGGCTCGGACGCGACGACCTCGTGAAAATGTTCACAAGCGATCCCGGGAACGGCCGAGGGGAGGACGACGTGCCCAGCCCGCTGACGGAGGCACCGCGTGGCGAGCAGCCGCGCGCCGACGTCGTCGTCGTCGGCGCCGGTCCGGCGGGCTCCGCCGCGGCCCGGACGCTGGCGGTCGCGGGCCTGGACGTCGTCGTCCTGGAGAAGGCCGAGTTCCCCCGCGAGAAGGTCTGCGGTGACGGGCTGACCCCGCGCGGGGTCAAGGCGCTCGACGACCTGGGCGTGGACACCACCGGGTGGGTGCGGCACCGCGGGCTGCGGGTCTTCGGCGGCGGCGAGGTCGTCGAGGTCGACTGGCCGCAGCTGCGCTCGTGGCCCTCCCACGGGCTGATCCGGACCCGCAGCGACCTCGACTCGCTGCTGGCCGACCACGCCGCGGTCGCCGGTGCGCGGGTGCACACCGGAGTGCAGGTGACCGATCCGTCGCTCGACGACGCGGGGCGGGTCGCCGGGGTGCACGCCCTCGTGGGCCCGGCCCGGGAGCCGGCCACCTGGCGGGCGCCGCTCGTCGTCTCCGCCGAGGGGCTGTCCGGCCGGCTGGCCAAGTCGCTGGGCCTGGCGCGCCGCGAGGACCGCCCGCTCGGGGTGGCCGTCCGCCGGTACGTGCGCACGCCCCGCGCCGACGACCCCTACCTCGACATCTCCTTCGACCTGTCGGCCGACGGGCCGAGTGCGGACTCCATGCCCGGCTACGGCTGGTCGTTCGGGATGGGGGACGGCACGGCGAACGTCGGCTTCGGTCTGCTCGACACCCGCCGCGGCACCGGCGCCGAGCCCCGGGCGGTCCTGCGCCGGTGGCTGGCCACCCTGCCGCCCGAGTGGCAGCTGGGCGAGGAGCACGCCGTCACGCCGCTGCGCGGTGCCGGCCTGCCGATGGCGCTGCACCGCGGACCGGCCTACACCCGCGGGCTGCTGCTGGCCGGCGACTCGGCCGGCACGGTCAACCCGTTCAACGGCGAGGGCATCAGCTACGCCCTGGAGACCGGCCGGATGGCAGCCGAGACGGCGGTCGAGGCGCTCCGCGCGCCGGAGGGGCCGGCCCGCGAGGCGGTGCTGCGCCGCTACCCGGCACGGCTGCGCGCCGAGTACGGGCACCACCACCGGCTGGGCATCGGCTTCCTGGCCCTGCTGGACCGGCCCGACGTCGTCCGCTTCGCCACGGCGCACGGCCTCAAGCGGCCCGCGCTGGTGAACCGGGCGCTGCGGCTGATGGGCAACCTGTCCGACGGCGCGCAGGGCGACCGGTTCGACCGCGCGCTCGCCGTCCTGACCCGACTGACCCCGGCGGTGTGAGGTCGACATGACGATCCGATACCAATTCGACACGGGCTGTGGTCGTGCTGACCGAGCCGTGACCGTCGCCACCGTAGGGTGCCGCTGATGTTGTCGAACTACGTGCCGATCGTGGGCCTGTTCGCCCTGGCCGCGGCGTTCGCCCTCTTCTCGGTCGCCGCGGCCCCGTTCATCGGCCCCCGCCGGTACAACCGGGCCAAGCTGCAGGCCTACGAGTGCGGCATCGAGCCGGTCGACCAGCCGCTGACCGGCGGTCGCTTCCCGATCAAGTACTACCTGACGGCGATGCTCTTCATCGTCTTCGACATCGAGATCGTCTTCCTCTACCCGTGGGCCGTCGCGAACGACGCGCTCGGGGTGTTCGGGCTGGTCGCGATGGTCGTCTTCATCGGCACCGTCTTCCTCGCCTTCGCCTACGAGTGGCGGCGCGGCGGACTGGAATGGGACTGAGCGTGGGGTTGGCGATCTAGTCATGGGTCTCGAGGAGAAGCTCCCCAGCGGCGTCCTGCTGACGTCGGTGGAGAAACTGGTCAACTGGACGCGCAAGTCCTCGTTCTGGCCGGCCACCTTCGGGCTGGCCTGCTGCGCGATCGAGATGATGGCCACCGGCGCCGGGCGCTACGACCTGGCCCGGTTCGGCATGGAGGTCTTCCGCGCCTCACCCCGGCAGGCCGACCTGATGATCGTCGCCGGCCGGGTGAGCCAGAAGATGGCGCCGGTCCTGCGGCAGATCTACGACCAGATGCCCGAGCCGCGGTGGGTGCTCGCCATGGGCGTGTGCGCCAGCTCCGGCGGGATGTTCAACAACTACGCGATCGTGCAGGGCGTCGACCACGTCGTCCCGGTGGACATGTACCTGCCCGGCTGCCCGCCGCGGCCGGAGATGCTCATGGACGCGATCCTCAAGCTGCACTACAAGATCCAGCACGAGCCGCTGGGTCCCAAGCGCGCCAAGGCCCTGGCCCGGGCCCGCGAGGAGGGCACGGCGCCGGACCTGCTCGTCGAGATGCCCTCCAGCGTCCGCGCGGACAAGACCGCCCGGGCGGCCTACGAGCAGGCGGCGGCCGAGGGGCGCAGCGGCCAGTTCACGATCGAGCAGCGCGGCGGCCGTGCCGTCCTGCTGCCCGAGCCCTACGTGCGGAGCCCCCGGTGACCGGCCCGGGCGACCGCGCGGGGGCCGACGCCGCCCTGGGGGCCTCCGCGCCGTCCGGGGGGTTCCGCAAGGGGGCGTTCGGCGTCACCGGCAGCGGCGACACCTCCGGTTTCGGCGGTCTGGTCCGCGTCGAGCCCGGCGGCGCCGTCGCGCTGCACTCGACCGAGCGCCCGTACGGCGGCTGGTTCGACGAGGTCACCGACGCGCTGATCGAGGCGGTGGGCGAGGCGACCTACGCCGTCGCCGTCTCCCGGGTGGTCGTCGACCGCGGCGAGATCACCTACTTCGTGCCGCGCGAGCACCTGCTCACCGTGGTCCGGGCCCTGCGCGACGACGACGCGCTGCGTTTCGAGCTGTGCTCGAGCGTCTCCGGCGTCGACTACCTCGACAGCGGCGGCCCGGCCGTCGCGCCCGGCCGGCCCCGGCTGCACGTCGCCTACCACCTGACGTCGATGACCTACCGGCGCCGGATCCGCGTCGAGGTCGCCGTCACCGCCGAGGACCCGCACGTGCCCTCGGTGACCGGCGTCTACCCGACGGCGGACTGGCACGAGCGGGAGACCTACGACATGTTCGGCATCGTCTTCGACGGTCACCCGTCGCTCACCCGGATCCTCATGCCCGACGACTGGGACGGCTTCCCCCAGCGCAAGGACTACCCGCTCGGCGGCGTCCCCGTGGAGTACCACGGCGCGACGATCCCGCCGCCCGACACCCGCAGGTCCTACCGGTGAGGGGCTCCCGATGACGACGTCCACGACGGGGCAGGACCCGTACGCCGGCTCCCGGGAGACCACCGAGGGCCGGGTCTACACGGTCACCGGCGGGGACTGGGACCAGACCTTCGCCGGCGACCTCGGCGGCGACGAGCGGCTCGTGGTCAACATGGGGCCGCAGCACCCGTCCACGCACGGCGTGCTCCGCCTGGTGCTCGACCTCGAGGGCGAGACGGTGACCAAGGCCCGGGTGGTCATCGGCTACCTGCACACCGGCATCGAGAAGAACACCGAGTACCGCAACTGGACCCAGGGCACGACCTTCGTGACGCGGATGGACTACCTGTCGCCGCTGTTCAACGAGGCCGGCTACTGCATGGCTGTGGAGAAGCTGCTCGGCATCGAGGTGCCGCAGCGGGCGGAGACGATCCGCGTCCTGGTCATGGAGATCAACCGGGTCGCCTCCCACCTGGTCGGGCTGGCCACCGGCGGCATGGAGCTCGGCGCGCTGACCGCCATGACCAACGGCTTCCGCGAGCGGGAGCTGTGCCTGGACCTCCTCGAGGAGATCACCGGGCTGCGGATGAACCACGCCTACATCCGGCCCGGCGGGCTGGCCCAGGACCTGCCGCCGGGAGCCGTGGAGTCCATCCGCGAGTGGCTGACCGTCATGCCGCAGCGCCTGGCCGAGTACCACCGGCTCCTGACCGGCCAGCCGATCTGGCAGCGCCGGCTCAAGGACGTCGGCTACCTCGACGTCACCGGGTGCGTGGCCCTCGGCGTCACCGGTCCGCCCCTGCGGGCCGCGGGCCTGGCCTGGGACCTGCGCAAGGTGGAGCCCTACCTGGGCTACGAGACCTACGACTTCGAGGTGCCCACGGCCGACACCTCCGACGCCTGGGGTCGCTACCTGGTGCGGATGGCCGAGATGCAGGAGTCGCTCAAGATCGTCGCCCAGGCCCTGGACCGGCTGGAGCCCGGTCCGGTCATGGTGGAGGACAAGAAGATCGCCTGGCCCGCGCAGCTCTCGCTGGGCGCCGACGGCATGGGCAACTCGCTGGAGCACGTGCAGCACATCATGGCCGGCTCCATGGAGTCGCTCATCCACCACTTCAAGCTGGTGACCGAGGGCTTCCGGGTCCCCGCCGGGCAGGTGTACGTGCCGGTCGAGTCGCCCCGCGGGGAGCTCGGCTACCACGTGGTGAGCGACGGCAGCACGCGCCCGTGGCGCGTCCACGTGCGCGACCCCAGCTTCGTGAACCTGCAGGCGACGGCCGCGATGAGCGAGGGCAGCATGATCGCCGACGTCATCGCGGCGATCGCCTCCATCGACCCTGTGATGGGAGGAGTCGACAGGTGAGTTCCCTTCCTGGCTCGCCCGAGGGCGCGGCGACGACCGGCCTGGTGGACACGCCGGTCGACTCCTCGCCGGATGCGCTGGCCGAGCTCCCGCCGCTGACCGGGCAGACCCGGCTCGAGGCGCGCGAGATCATCGCCCGCTACCCGCAGCCGCGCTCGGCGCTGCTGCCGATGCTGCACCTGGTGCAGTCGGTGCAGGGCTACGTGTCGCCCGAGGGCGTGGCGCTGTGCGCCGAGGAGCTCGGCCTGACCAAGGCCGAGGTGGGCGCGGTGGCGACCTTCTACACGATGTACAAGCGCCGCCCGACCGGCCGGCACCTGGTCAGCGTGTGCACCAACACCCTGTGCAACGTCCTGGGCGGGCAGCGGATCTACGAGGCGCTGTGCACCGACCTCGGCGTCCACCACGACGAGACCGCCGCCGACGGCTCGGTCACCCTCGAGCACGCCGAGTGCCTGGCCGCCTGCGACTACGCGCCGGTCGTCACCGTCGACTACGAGTTCTACGACCAGCAGGACGTCGACAGCGCGCGGGAGCTGGTGGCGGCGCTGCGCCGGGGCGAGAAGCCGCACCCCACGCGCGGCGCCCCGCTCACCGACTTCCGCGGTGTCTCCCGCCAGCTGGCCGGGTTCTCCCAGTGGGCCGACGACGACGCGGCCGAGGCCGCGGTCGACGCCGCCTGGGCGGCCGGGCCGACCCTCCGGGGCGTCCACCTGGCCGCCGAGCGCGGCGAGACCGCCCCGCCCATGCCCGCCGGCACGCCGGCGGAGCCCGCCGACCCGGGTCAGCCGCGCGAGACGGTGCGACCTTCTGGGCGGACCGGCGAGACCCCCGAGAAGGAGGCCGGCGACGCCCGCGTCGCGGCCGCGGACACCCCGGCCGAGGAGGCCGGGACCCGGGCGACGCATCCCGACGCCGGCAGCGAGTACGGCCGCGGCCGGCCGCGCAAGCAGCCGCGGGGCGGCACCGAGACACCCGCAGGACGCGAGCCGGGCACCTCCGGCCAGGGTCCGGGAAAGGCCTGACATGCCCCTCACCCCCGTCCTCACCTCCCGCTGGGGCGCCGACCAGCCCTGGCGGCTGTCCACCTACGAGTCGCTGGAGGGCTACGACGCCCTGCGCACCGCGCTGCGGATGGACCCCGACGAGCTGGTCACCCTGGTCAAGGAGTCCGGCCTGCGCGGCCGCGGCGGCGCCGGCTTCCCGACCGGGATGAAGTGGAGCTTCATCCCGCAGCCCAAGCCGGGGGAGACCCCGACCGGCCCGGCGGCCAAGCCCAAGTACCTCGTGGTCAACGCCGACGAGGGGGAGCCGGGGACCTGCAAGGACCTGCCGCTGATGATGACCGACCCGCACTCGTTGGTCGAGGGCGTGATCATCTCCGCCTACGCCATCCGCTGCCACTTCGCGGTCATCTACGTGCGCGGCGAGGCGGTGCACGCCCACCGCCGGCTGGTCAGCGCCGTCCAGGAGGCCTACGCGGCCGGCTACCTCGGCACCGACGTCCTCGGGTCGGGCTACGACCTGGAGCTGGTGGTGCACGCCGGGGCCGGGGCCTACATCTGCGGGGAGGAGACCGCGCTGCTCGACTCGCTCGAGGGCTACCGCGGCCAGCCTCGGCTCAAGCCGCCGTTCCCGGCCGTGGCCGGCCTCTACGGCGCCCCGACGGTGATCAACAACGTGGAGACGCTGGCCAGCGTGCCGTTCGTCGTCCGCGGCGGTGCCGGGTGGTTCAAGGAGTTCGGCCCGGAGAAGTCGCCCGGCCCCAAGATCTACTCGGTGTCGGGGCGCGTGGTCCGCCCCGGTCAGTACGAGGCCCCCATGGGGACGACGATGCGCGAGCTGCTGGAGATGGCCGGGGGCATCCGCCCGGGGCACGAGCTCAAGTTCTGGACCCCCGGCGGCTCGTCGACCCCGTACTTCACCGCCGAGCACCTCGACGTCCCGCTCGACTTCGACTCCGTCGCCGCGGCCGGCTCGATGCTCGGCACCACCGCGCTCATGGTGTTCGACGAGACCGACTCGATCGTCGAGGCCACCCTGCGGTTCACCGAGTTCTACGCGCACGAGAGCTGCGGCAAGTGCACCCCGTGCCGCGAGGGCACCTACTGGCTGGTCCAGATCCTGGAGCGGCTCGTCGAGGGCCGCGGCACGGCCGCCGACCTCGACCTGCTCACCGACACCTGCGACAACATCCTGGGCCGGTCGTTCTGCGCCCTCGGCGACGGCGCCACGAGCTGCATCGCCAGCTCGCTGAAGTACTTCCGGGACGACTACATCGCCCTGCTGCCCGCCGAGGAGCAGGGCCGGCTCGGCCGGTCCCTGCGCCTGGAGCCCGTGGGAGCCGCGTCGTGACCGAGCTCGCGGGACCGCGCGAGGACCCAGCACACCGTGGTACCGGTGCGACCAGCGCCGGCGAGGAGAGCCTGTGACACTCGTCAGCCCCGAGCCCGCGGCGGCCGTCCCGCCCGGGACACCCGGGCCGCACACCCCGCCGGACGCCGTCCGCTGCACCATCGACGGGTTCGACGTCGCCGTCCCCAAGGGGACGCTGATCATCCGCGCGGCCGAGATGATCGGCGTGCAGATCCCGCGGTTCTGCGACCACCCCCTGCTCGAGCCGGTCGGCGCCTGCCGCCAGTGCCTGGTCGAGGTCGAGGGGCAGCGCAAGCCGGTCGCCTCGTGCACCATGCCGGTGACCGAAGGCATGGTCGTGCAGACGCAGCTCACCAGCCCGGTCGCCGACAAGGCGCAGCAGGGCACGATGGAGCTGCTGCTGATCAACCACCCGCTGGACTGCCCGGTCTGCGACAAGGGCGGCGAGTGCCCGCTGCAGAACCAGGCGATCAGCAACGGCCGCGCCGAGAGCCGGTTCGTCGACGTCAAGCGCACCTACCCCAAGCCGCTGCCGATCAGCAGCCAGGTGCTGCTGGACCGGGAGCGCTGCGTGCTGTGCGCCCGCTGCACCCGGTTCTCCCAGCAGATCGCCGGCGACCCGTTCATCGAGCTGTTCGAGCGCGGCGCCCTGGAGCAGGTCGCCATCTACGAGGACGAGCCGTTCGAGTCCTACTTCTCCGGCAACACCACCCAGATCTGCCCGGTCGGGGCGCTCACCAGCGCCCAGTACCGGTTCCGCTCGCGCCCGTTCGACCTGCGCAGCGAGGACAGCGTCTGCGAGCACTGCGCCTCGGGCTGCGCCCAGCGGACCGACTACCGCCGCGGCCGCGTGCTGCGCCGGCTGGCCGGTGAGGACCCGCAGGTCAACGAGGAGTGGAACTGCGACAAGGGCCGGTGGGCCTTCCGCTACACCACCGCCAACGAGCGGCTCACCACCCCGCTGGTGCGCCGGGACGGCGTCCTGCAGCCGGCCTCCTGGCCGGAGGCCTGGGCCGCGGCGGCCGCCGGCCTGACCGCGGCGCGCGCCGCCGGCGGCGTCGGGGTGCTGCCCGGCGGGCGGCTGACGGTGGAGGACGCCTACGCCTACGCGAAGTTCGCCCGCGTGGCGCTGGGCACCCACGACGTCGACGCCCGCGCCCGCGCGCACTCCGCCGAGGAGGAGGCCTTCCTCGCCGCCCGGGTGGCCGGGCGCTTCCCGGGCGCCGGTGCCGTCACCTACGACGAGCTGGGGAACGCCCCGGCCGTGCTGCTCGCCGGCTTCGAGCCGGAGGAGGAGTCGCCGATCGTCTTCCTGCGGCTGCGCCGGGCCGTGCGGACCCGCGGGCTGCCGGTCTTCGACCTGGCGCCGTTCGCCACCCGCGCCGCGGTCCGGCTGCAGGCCACCGTCCTGGGCACGCTCCCCGGCACCGAGGCCCGGTCCCTGGCCGCGCTCGCGGCCGGCACCTGGGGCGGGCCCGCGGTCGAGGCGCTGCGGCAGCCGGGCGCGGTCGTGCTCGCCGGCGAGCGGCTGGCCGAGGTCCCCGGCGCGTTCAGCGCGCTGACCGAGCTCTCCCGCCTGACCGGTGCCCGCGTCGCCTGGGTGCCGCGGCGGGCCGGTGAGCGCGGCGCCGTCGAGGCCGGGGCGCTGCCCGGGCTGCTGCCCGGCGGCCGGGTGGTCACCGAGGCCGCCCACCGGGCCGACGTCGCCGCGCTGTGGGGCCTGGCGCCCGACGCGCTGCCGGCCGCGCCCGGGCGGGACACCACCGGCATCCTCACCGCCGCACGGGACGGCCTGCTGGGCGGCCTGCTGGTCGGCGCCGTCGATCCCGCCGACCTGCCCGACCCGCGGCTGGCCGGGGCGGCGCTGGCGGCGGCCGGCTTCGTCGTCAGCCTCGAGATGCTGCCGAGCGCGGTCACCGAGCACGCCGACGTCGTCCTCCCGGTGGCCGCGGCGCCGGAGAAGGCCGGCAGCTACCTGGACTGGGAGGGCCGCGTGCGGCCCTTCGACGCGACCCTGCACGGCACCGGGCAGCTGACCGACGGCCGGGTGCTGCACGGGCTGGCCGAGGAGATGGGCGTGGACCTGCGGCTGCCCGACCCCGAGGCGGCGCGGGCCGAGCTCGGTGCGCTCGGGCTGCCGGCCACCGTGGCGCCCGTGACCGGCCTCGACGTGCCGCCGCGCCCGGACGCCGTCCCCGGCAAGGACGAGGCGGTGCTCGCCTCCTGGCGGCAGCTGCTCGACGTCGGCACCCTGCAGCGCGACGAGCCGGAGCTGGCCGGCACCGCCCGCCCGCCGGTCGCCCGGCTCGGCCGGGAGGCCGCCGCGCGGCTGGGCCTGGCCGACGGCGACCGGCTCACCGTGACCGGTGCGGCCGGCTCGGTCACCCTCCCGCTGCGGGTCACGGAGATGCCCGACCGCGTGGTCTGGCTGCCCATGCGCTCGCCCGGCAGCGAGGTCCGCGGTGCCCTCGGCACGGCGCCCGGTGGCGTCGTCCGCCTGTCCGCCGGAGGTGCGGCGTGAGCGTCCTGGCCAGCCCTGAGCAGCCGACGCTCGAGGACTTCGGCAACGACGTCTGGTGGATCGTCCTCATCAAGGTCGTCGGCGTCTTCGCCGTCCTCGTCGTGATGACGCTGTTCGCGATCGTCCTCGAGCGCAAGGTCGTGGCGCGGATGCAGCAGCGCACCGGCCCGAACCGGGTCGGCCCGCGCGGGTCGCTGCAGAGCCTGGCCGACGGCCTGAAGCTCGCGTTCAAGGAAGACATCATGCCGGCGATGGCCGACAAGCCGGTGTACTTCCTCGCCCCGGTGATCGCCGCCGTGCCGGCGTTCCTGGCCTTCTCGGTCATCCCGATGGGCCCGACGGTGAGCATCTTCGGCGAGCAGACCCCGCTGCAGCTCACCGACGCCTCCATCGGCGTGCTCATCGTCCTGGCCTGCTCGGCCATGGGGATCTACGGCATCGTGCTGGGGGGCTGGGCCTCGGGCTCGACGTACCCGCTGCTGGGCAGCCTGCGCAGCGCCGCCCAGATGATCAGCTACGAGATCGCGATGGGCCTGTCCATCGTCGCCGTCTTCCTCTACGCCGGCACGCTGTCGACCTCGGAGATCGTCGCCGCGCAGGCCGACGGCAACCAGGTGTCGTTCTTCGGCCTGGAGTTCACCGGGCCGAGCTGGTTCGGCGTCCTGCTGCCGGTCAGCTTCGTGATCTACGCGATCGCGGTGGTGGGGGAGACCAACCGGGCGCCGTTCGACCTCCCCGAGGCCGAGAGCGAGCTCGTCGGCGGCTTCCACACCGAGTACTCGTCGCTGAAGTTCGCGCTGTTCTTCCTGGCCGAGTACATCAACATGGTCACCGTCTCCGCCCTCGCCGCGACGCTCTTCCTCGGCGGCTGGCGCGCCCCCTGGCCGCTGTCCATCTGGGACGGCGCCAACTCCGGCTGGTGGCCGATGCTGTGGTTCTTCCTCAAGGTCATGGCCGCGCTGTTCGTCTTCATCTGGCTGCGCGGCACGCTGCCCCGGCTGCGCTACGACCAGTTCATGCGCTTCGGCTGGAAGGTCCTCGTCCCCGTCGCGCTGGTGTGGATCCTCGTGGTCGCCACGATGCGCACCGTCTCCCGCGAGGCCGACCTCTCCACCGGGCAGGTCGCGCTGTTCGTGGGCGTCCCGATCGCCCTGCTCCTGCTCGGCGGGCTGTGGCTCGCCGGCCGGGCGGGCAACCGCGATACCCGCGTCATGGCGGAGGAGGCCACGGCCGGCGGGATCCACGCGACCGACCCCGATCCGGAGGTGCTCGCGCCGGTCGGGCCCCGGCGGCGGCCCGCCCAGCGCACCGGTCCCAGCCGGGCCGAGGGTGGGTTCCCGATCCCGCCCATGGACCTCGTCGTCCCGCCGTCCCCGCGGCTGCGCCGCGGCGAGCCGGTGGGGGCGGGCAGCCGCAGCGAGGGCGGCGTCGTGGCCACCGGACGCCGGGGCGGCGCCCGCACCGACTCCGCGCTGACCGATACCCAGGAGGACGGCGATGCCTGACCGTGGAACCGACCCGACCTCCGGCGGCGGGGAGAAGGGGCTCGCCCGTGCCGCCCGGGGTGGCGAGGTGGAGCGCCGCGGCCGGCGGTCCGACGCGGCCCCGACGACGCGTCGCAGCCTGCTGCCGGCGCCCGGCCAGGGCTTCGGCGTCACCTTCGCCCAGATGTTCCGGAAGGTGACCACCGAGGAGTACCCCGAGGTCCCCAAGGTCACCAAGCCGCGCTACCACGGGCGGCACGTGCTCAACCGGCACCCCGACGGGCTGGAGAAGTGCGTCGGGTGCGAGCTGTGCGCCTGGGCCTGCCCGGCCGACGCCATCTACGTCGAGGGCGGCGACAACACCGAGGACGCCCGGTACTCGCCGGGTGAGCGGTACGGGCGCGTCTACCAGATCAACTACCTGCGCTGCATCTTCTGCGGTCTGTGCATCGAGGCCTGCCCGACCCGCTCGCTGACGATGAGCAACGACTTCGAGCTGGCCGACGACAACCGGCAGGACCTCATCTACACCAAGGAGCAGCTGATGGCCCCGCTGCTGCCGGGGATGGAGGCGCCCCCGCACGCCATGCGCCTGGGCGACGACGAGAAGGACTACTACCTGGCGGCCACCCAGCGCGGGGAGCAGGCGTGAACGCACTGGCCGCGGCCGCCGACACCGGGGTGCAGCTGGGCACCGGCGAGGCCGTCGTCTTCTGGGTGCTGGCCCCGGTGGCCCTCGCCGGAGCGCTGGGCATGGTGTTCTCCCGCAACGCGGTGCACTCGGCGCTGTGGCTGGTGCTGACCATGCTGTCGCTGGGCGTCTTCTACGTCGTCCAGGAGGCGCCGTTCCTCGGGGCGGTGCAGATCATCGTCTACACCGGCGCGATCATGATCCTCTTCCTGTTCGTGCTCATGCTGGTCGGCCGGGACTCCTCCGACTCGGTCGTGGAGACGCTGCGCGGCCAGCGCGTGGCGGCCATCGGCCTGGGGCTCGGCTTCGCCGCTCTGGCCGGAGCCGGCATCGGCCGGGCCACCCAGGACGCCCCGGTCGCCGGCCTGGACGCCGTGCAGGGCGCCGACACCTCCAACGTGGAGGCGATCGCTGCGCTGCTCTACACCCGCTACCTGCTGGTCTTCGAGGTGACGGGCGCGCTGCTGATCGTGGCCGCGGTGGGGGCGCTGGTGCTCACCCACGTCGAGCGCGAGCCCGGCACCCGGCAGGGGCAGAAGGAGCTCTCCCGGGCCCGCTTCCTCACCTCCGACCGGCCGCAGACGCTGCCCGGACCCGGCGTCTACGCGCGCGCCACCTCCGTCGCCGCGCCGGCGCTGCTGCCCGACGGGAGCCTCGCCGAGGACAGCTTCGGCACCGGCATCGAGCCCCAGGAGGTCGAGCAGATGCCGCGCCCCACCGGCCGCAGCCAGCTGGGCAGCCCCGACCACGCGCTCGGCACCCAGGACGGCGCCTCCGGCACCGGGCGGGAACCCCGATGACGATCGCGAACTACCTCGTCCTCGCCGCGATCCTGTTCACCATCGGCGCCGTCGGGGTGCTGGTCCGCCGCAACGCCATCGTCGTCTTCATGTGCGTCGAGCTGATGCTCAACGCGGTGAACCTGACGCTGGTCACCTTCGCGCGCTCGACCGGCACCATCGACGGCCAGATCATCGCGCTGTTCGTGATGGTCGTCGCCGCTGCCGAGGTCGTGGTCGGCCTGGCGATCATCATGTCGATCTACCGGACCCGCCGCTCGGCGTCGGTCGACGACGCCAACCTGCTGAAGTACTGATCGGGGACCGGTCGATGGAAACAGTGCCCGCTGACGGGCTGCTCTCCGCCTCCTGGCTGATGATCGCCCTGCCGCTCGCCGGCGCGGCCGTGCTGCTGCTGGGGGGTCGGCGCACCGACCGCTGGGGTCACCTGCTGGGCACCGGGACGGTGGCCGCGGCCTTCGTGATCGCGCTCGCCTGCGCCGTCCAGCTCGACGAGCGCCGGATCGCCGTCGACCTGTTCACCTTCGTCGACACCGGCTCGCTCGACGTCTCCGCCGGGCTGCTGGTCGACCAGCTGTCGATCATGTTCGCCCTGCTGATCACCGGCGTCGGCGCGCTGATCCACGTCTACTCGATCGGCTACATGGCGCACGACCCGCGCCGCCGCCGGTTCTTCGCCTACCTCAACCTGTTCGTCGCGGCCATGCTGCTGCTGGTGCTCGGCGACAACTTCGTCGCCCTGTACGTCGGCTGGGAGGGCGTGGGCCTGGCGTCCTACCTGCTCATCGCCTTCTGGCACGAGCGCCCGGCCGCGGCGACCGCCGCGAAGAAGGCCTTCATCATGAACCGGGTCGGCGACGTCGGCCTGGCCCTGGCGATCTTCATCATGTTCACGCAGCTGGGCACGGTGTCCTACGAGGGCGTGTTCGGCTCGGTGGGGCTGCTCGCCGGCGGCACGGTGACCGCGATCGGCCTGCTCCTGCTGCTCGGGGCCTGCGGCAAGTCCGGCCAGTTCCCGCTGCAGGCGTGGCTGCCCGACGCGATGGAGGGCCCGACCCCGGTCTCGGCGCTGATCCACGCGGCCACGATGGTGACCGCCGGGGTCTACCTGATCGCCCGGTCCGCGCCGATCTTCGACCTGACCGAGACCGCGCGCACCGTGGTCCTCGTCGTCGGCGCGGTGACGCTGCTGATCGGCGCGATCGCCGGCTGCGCCTACGACGACATCAAGAAGGTGCTGGCCTACTCGACGGTCAGCCAGATCGGCTACATGTTCCTGGCCGTCGGGCTCGGTCCGGCCGGGTACGTCGCCGCGCTGGCCCACCTGCTGACCCACGGCTTCTTCAAGGCCGGCCTCTTCCTCGGTGCCGGCTCGGTCATGCACGCCATGGACGACCAGGTCGACATGCGCCGCTTCGGCGGGCTGGCCCGGAGGCTCCCGGTCACCTTCGTCACCTTCGGGCTGGGCTACCTGGCGCTGATCGGCTTCCCGTTCCTGTCCGGCTACTGGACCAAGGACGCGATCATCGAGGCGGCGCTGGACCGGGGCGGCGTCTCGGGCTGGGTGCTCGGCGGCGTCGCGGTCCTCGGTGCGGGCCTGACGGCCTTCTACATGACCCGGCTCATGTTCATGACCTTCTTCGGCCAGCCGCGCTGGGCGCCCTCGGCGCCGGGTCGGCCGGCGCCCCACCCGCACGAGTCGCCGTCGGTCATGACGGTGCCGATGATCGTGCTGGCGGTCGGCTCGGTCGCGGCCGGCTTCCTGCTGGTGCAGGCCTTCCCGCTGCAGGAGTGGCTGACGCCGGTCTTCGGCGAGCCGGAGGAGGCCGAGCACGTGGTGGCGCCGGCCGTCGTGGGCGTCGTGGTGACCGCGGTGATGGCGCTCGGCGTCCTCGCCGCCTGGCTGTTCGTCGGCCGGCGGGAGGTGCCGGTGGTGGCGCCGGAGCGGGTCTCGGTGGTCACCCGGGCCGCGCGCCGGGCGCTGTACGCCGACGCGGTCAACGAGGCGCTGTTCATGCGTCCCGGCCAGTGGCTGACGCGGGCGCTGGTGTGGGTGGACAACCGCGGGGTGGACGGCGCGGTGAACGGCATGGCCGCG
Source organism: Trujillonella humicola (assembly GCF_046233715.1). Taxonomy (NCBI): domain Bacteria; kingdom Bacillati; phylum Actinomycetota; class Actinomycetes; order Geodermatophilales; family Geodermatophilaceae; genus Trujillonella; species Trujillonella humicola. The sequence goes on from NZ_JBJNRJ010000002.1 coordinate 57,513, forward strand.
GCCCTGGGCGGGTCGTCGGCGCGGCTGGGCCGGGCCCAGACCGGCTTCGTGCGCACCTACGCGCTGGGGATGCTCGGCGGCGCGGTGCTCGTCGTGGGAGCCCTGCTGGCGGTGACGGCGGGATGAGCGGGAGCACGCTGCGGATCGACGGAGGGACCCCGACGGTGAGTGACCGAGACGGAGCTTGCGGAGCCGACCAGTGAACTCCTTCCCGTTCCTGCTGCTGATGATCCTGGTGCCCGCCGTCGGTGCCGCGGTCGTCGCGGCCCTGCCCCGGGGCCGCGAGCTGCTGGCCAAGCAGATCTCCCTCGGCATCAGCCTCGTGGTGCTGCTGCTCGCCGTGCTCGCCACGGCCGCGTTCGACACCGGCGGCGACCGCTTCCAGCTGACCACCTCGGTCACCTGGATCGAGGACTTCGGCGTCTCCTTCGCCCTCGGGGTCGACGGCATCGCGCTGGTGATGCTGCTGCTGATCGGCGTGCTGGTGCCGGTCGTCATCGGCGCCTCGTGGGCCGACGAGCCGGTCGGCAACCGCTCGATGACCACCTTCTTCGCCTGGATCCTGCTGCTCGAGGCGATGATGGTCGGCGTCTTCGCCGCGACCGACGTCTTCCTCTTCTACGTCTTCTTCGAGGCGATGCTCGTCCCCATGTACTTCCTGATCGGCAGCTTCGGCGGGCCGCGACGGCAGTACGCGGCGGTCAAGTTCTTCCTCTACAGCCTCGTCGGCGGACTGGTCATGCTGGCCGCCGTCATCGGCCTGTACGTCGTCAGCGCGCAGCAGGGCGAGGGCAGCTTCGCCTTCGAGGTGCTCAACGCCATCGACATCGACCCCGACGTGCAGCGGCTGCTGTTCCTCGGCTTCTTCGTCGCCTTCGCGATCAAGGCGCCGCTGGTGCCGCTGCACACCTGGTTGCCCGACGCCGGTGCCGAGGCGCCGATCGGCGGGTCCGTGCTGCTGGTCGGCGTCCTGGACAAGGTCGGCACGTTCGGTTTCATCCGCTACTGCCTGCCGCTGTTCCCCGACGCCTCCCGCGACTTCGCCCCCTACGTGCTCGTCCTGGCCGTCGCCGGGGTGCTGTACGCGGCGCTGCTGGCGATGGGGCAGACCGACATGAAGCGGCTGGTGTCCTACACGTCGATCGCCCACTTCGGCTTCATCGCGCTGGGCGTCTTCGCGTTCACCACCGAGGCCGGCACCGGCGCGGTGCTCTACATGGTCAACCACGGCATCGCGACCGGGCTGCTGTTCCTGGTGGTGGGCATGCTCATCGCGCGCGGCGGCTCGCGCCGGATCGCCGACTACGGCGGGGTCGCCGCGCACGCACCGGTGCTGGCCGGGGTCTTCCTCGTCGCCGGGCTCGCCTCGCTGGCGCTGCCGGGCACGAACAGCTTCGTCAGCGAGTTCCTCGTGCTCATCGGCTCGTTCCCGAGCCGGCCGGTGTTCACCGTCCTCGCGACGGTCGGCATCATCCTGGCCGCGCTGTACGTGCTGCTGATGTACCAGCGCACCATGCACGGCCCGCCCCGCGGGCTGTTGGACGGTCGCGGCCTGGCCGACCACGGCGCAGCCGGGCCGGCCGCCACCGTGCCGGCCGGGGACGGGGCCACGACGGCGGGGAGCAGCGCGACCGCCACCGCCACCGCGGCACCGCCCGCGGCCCGCCGGTTCCCCGACCTGAGCCGGCGCGAGATCGCGGTGGCCGCGCCGATGGTCGCGCTGATCATCGTCCTGGGCGTCTACCCGCAGCCGCTCATCGACCTCATCGAGCCCGCCGTCGCGGCGACGATCTCCGACGTCGGCGGGGACGCCGCCGGGGTCGTCCCCCAGGTGGACAGCAGCGGTGCCGAGACGGAGGCGGGGAACTGATGATCGAGGCACCGGACCTCTCCTGGGCGGCCCTCGCGCCGCTGCTGTTCGTGTTCGGCGCGGCCTGCGTCGGTGTCCTCGTCGAGTCCTTCGCCCCGAGGGACTCGCGGCACCCGGCCCAGGTGGCGGTGGCCCTCGTCGGCACGCTGGGCGGGCTGGTCAGCGCGATCCTGCTCGCCGCCACGCGCGACCTGTCCGGCGACGGGGCGGAGGTGACCGCCGTCGGCGCGCTGGCCGTCGACGGGGCCGGCGTCTTCCTGCAGGCCACGATCGCCGGACTCGGCGCCCTGTCGGTGCTGCTCTTCGCCGAGCGCTCGCTCGACCCGGCGAGGTCGTCGTTCGTCGCGGCGGCCGCCGTCCCGGCCGGCAGCCCGCGCGACCGGGAGCTGCTGACCGCGCACCGGGTGCAGACCGAGGTGTACCCGCTGGCCACGTTCGCCATCGGCGGCATGATGCTGTTCGTCGCGGCCAACGACCTGCTGGTCATGTTCATCGCGCTGGAGGTCCTCAGCTTCCCGCTCTACCTGATCTGCGGCCTGGCCCGTCGGCGGCGCCTGCTGTCGCAGGAGGCCGCGGTGAAGTACTTCCTGCTGGGCGCCTTCGCCTCGGCCTTCTTCCTCTACGGCCTCGCGCTGGTCTACGGCGCCACCGGCAGCGTCCGGCTGTCCACGATCTCGGAGACCGTCGCCACCGAGGGCGACGGCGTCCTGCTCGTCCTGGGCCTGGCCCTCCTGCTGGTCGGCCTGATGTTCAAGGCCAGCGTCGCGCCCTTCCACACCTGGACCCCGGACGTCTACCAGGGTGCCCCCACCCCGGTGACCGCCTTCATGGCCGCCTGCACCAAGGTCGCCGCGTTCGGCGCCATCCTGCGGCTGCTCTACGTCGGCTTCGGCACCGACGAGTGGACCTGGCGGCCGCTGGTCTACGGCATCGCGATCGTCTCGATGGTCGTCGGGGCCGTCCTGGGGCTCACCCAGACCGACCTCAAGCGGATGCTGGCCTACTCCTCGATCGCGCACGCGGGCTTCCTGCTCACCGGCGTCATCGGCTTCGACGCGGCCGGCGACAGCCCGGGCCTGTCGGCGACGATGTTCTACCTGCTGGTCTACGGGCTCACGACGCTCGGCACGTTCGCCGTCCTCACGATGGTGCGGGACGGCGACGGCGAGGCCACCCACCTCTCGTCCTGGGCCGGGCTGGCCCAGCGCTCGCCCCTGGTCGCGGCCGTGATGACGCTGTTCCTGCTGGCGCTCGCCGGCATCCCGCTCACCAGCGGCTTCACCGGCAAGTTCGCCGTCTTCCGGGCGGCCATCGACGGCGGCGCCTGGCCGCTGGTCGTCGTCGCGCTGCTGACCAGCGCGGTCGCGGCCTTCTTCTACCTGCGGGTGGTCGTGCTCATGTACTTCTCCGAGCCCGCCGCGGAGGGGCCCACGGTCGGGGTGCCGGGTCTGCCCACCACGGTCGTGCTGGCGGTCACCGCCGCCGCCACGCTCGTCCTGGGGATCGTGCCCGGGGCGGTGCTCGACCTCGCAGGCCAGGCGGCTAGATTCGTCGGTTGATGACCGGAGCCCGCGCCGCTGTCGACGCCACCGCGCCCGTCCAGGCGTGGCACCGCGCGTCCGCCCCGGCCTCGACGATGGGCGCCTGGCTGCCCGAGGGGGCTCTGGGGGAGGCCCTCGCCGAGGGCCTGGCGCGGGTCGAGTCGGCGCTGACGTCGTCGGTCGACAGCCCGCACCCGTTCGTGCGGGAGGCGGCCGCCCACCTCATGGCCGCCGGCGGCAAGCGCTTCCGGCCGATGCTGGCGCTGCTGGCCGCTCAGCTCGGGGACCCGTCCGCGCCCGGGGTCACCGAGTCGGCGGTCGTCTGCGAGCTGACCCACCTGGCGACGCTGTACCACGACGACGTGATGGACGAGGCCGCCGTGCGGCGGGGTGCCCCGAGCGCCAACGCCCGCTGGACCAACAGCGTCGCCATCCTCACCGGGGACTTCCTCTTCGCCCGCGCCTCCGACCTGCTGGCCGACCTCGGGCCCGAGGCGGTCCGCGTCCAGGCGCGCACCTTCGAGCGGCTGGTCACCGGCCAGATCCGGGAGACGGTCGGCCCGGCCCCCGGCGACGACCCGGTCGGGCACTACCTGGAGGTGCTCGCCGACAAGACCGGCTCGCTGGTGGCCACCGCGGCCCGGTTCGGCGCCTCGTTCGCCGGCGTCGAGGCCCGCCTGGTGGAGGCGCTCACGGCCTTCGGCGAGGAGGTGGGCGTCGCGTTCCAGCTCTCCGACGACCTCATCGACATCGTCAGCGAGGAGGGGGCATCGGGGAAGTCGCCCGGCACCGATCTCCGCGAGGGCATCGCGACGCTCCCGGTGCTGTTCGCGCTCGCCGGCGACGACCCCGCCGAGGCGCGGCTGCGCGAGCTGGTGGCCGCGCCGATCACCGACGACGCCGAGCACGCCGAGGCCCTGGCCCTGCTGCGGTCCTCGGCCTCGCTCGAGCGTGCGACCGGGGTCCTGGCCGAGTACGCCGACCGTGCCCGGGCCCGCCTCGTCGAGGTGCCCGTGGACGAGGTGCGCGAGGCGCTGTCGGCGTTGTGCGACTACGTCGTCACCCGCACCGGCTGACGATCCGGGGATGCTGGACAGGGTGACACCTCGCGGACCCCGCACCCTCGCCGTCCTCTCGGCCCTGCTCCTGCTGTCCGCCGCCTGCGGCGGCGACGACCGGCCCGGCCGGCAGGGCGAGTCCGCCACGCAGGACGTCCCCGGTCCCGCCCCGACGGGGTCCGCGGGCGCCCCCGCGCTGCAGGTCGAGATCGTCCTGGACGGCCTGGACCACCCCTGGGACGTCGCGCAGGCCCCCGACGGCACGCTCGTCGTCGACGAGCGCGCCGGCGGTCTCACCGCGGTGCGCCCCGACGGCGAGGTGGTCGAGGTCGAGGCCGGCTTCGGCGACCTGTACGCCCGGGGGGAGACCGGGCTCATGGGCCTGGTGCTCGACCCGGCGTTCGAGGACAACCGGCGGCTGTACACCTGCCAGGGGGTCGAGGAGGACGGCGGCGCGGAGATCCAGGTGATCGCGTGGACCGTCGACCCCGCCTGGACCGCCGCCACCCGCGCAGCCGACCCGCTGGTCGGCGACATCCCCGCGAACGAGGACTCCGGCCGGCACGGCGGTTGCCGGCTCCGCTTCGACCCCGAGGGCGCGCTGCTCATCGGCACCGGTGACAACGCCGTGGGCACCCACCCGCAGGACCTGGGGTCCCTCGCCGGCAAGGTGCTGCGGGTCGACGCGGCGACGGGGCGGGCGCTGCCGGGCAACCCGTTCGCGGGGGACGGGGACGGTGCGGACGACCGGATCTGGACGTACGGGCACCGCAACGTGCAGGGCCTCGCCGTCCGGTCGGGGTCGGGGCAGGTCTACGCCGTGGAGCACGGCCCGGACCGCGACGACGAGGTCAACCTCCTGCGCCCGGGCGGCAACTACGGCTGGGACCCCGTCGGCAGGGGCGACTACGACGAGAGCGTCCCCATGACCGACCCGGACATCCCCGGGGCCGTGGCGGCGGTCTGGAGCTCGGGCAGCCCCACCATCGCGACCTCGGGCGGCACGTTCCTGTCCGGGGCGGCGTGGGGGTCCTACGACGGACTGCTCGTCGTCGGCGTGCAGAAGGACACCGGCCTGCTCGCCCTGCGCCTGGACGGGGACGGCGCCCTGCTCGAGCAGTTCCGCATCCCCGAGCTGGAGGACGACTTCGGCCGCCTCCGGTCGCCGCAGCTGGGCAGCGACGGCGCGCTCTACGTCACCACCGACAACGGCGGCGGCGAGGACCGGCTGCTGCGCGTCACCCCGGCCTAGCGACGCCGCAGGGCCCGCCTCCCGGTGCGGAGACGGGCCCTGCGGCGGCCCTCCTGCAGGGCCCCGCCGCGAGCGTGCGAGCGGTGGGGGGAAGGGTCCTTCCTAGCCCTCGACGGTCCAGGTGTCGGCACCGGACAGGATGGCGTCGAGGTCGGCGGAGCCCTCGGCGGCGTCGAGCTGGTCGCTCATCATCCGGTCGTAGGTCGGCTTCTGCACCGCCCGGAAGACGCCCATGGGCGTGTAGCGCAGGTCCTGGCTGGACAGCCGGGACAGCGCGAACGCGTAGGCGGGGTCGGCCCGGTGCGCGTCGTGGACGACGATCTCCTCCGCGCGGACCTGGTTGGTCTCGGCGATCCGCAGGCCGCCGAACTCGTCGCGGACGACGCAGGAGGCCCCCTCGGGTCCGAAGACCAGCGGCTGGCCGTGCACCAGCGGGATCGACCACTGCACGCCGGTCGCCGGGTCCTTGAGCAGGTCGAAGGCGCCGTCGTTGAAGATGTTGCAGTTCTGGTAGATCTCCACCAGCGCGGTGCCCTGGTGCTCGGCGGCCTGGCGGAGCACGTCGGTGAGGCCCTTGCGGTCGGAGTCCATGGCCCGGCCGACGAACGTCGCCTCGGCGCCGATCGCCAGCGAGATCGGGTTGAACGGGTGGTCCAGCGACCCCATCGGGGTGGACTTGGTGACCTTGCCGACCTCGGAGGTCGGCGAGTACTGGCCCTTGGTCAGCCCGTAGATCCGGTTGTTGAACAGCAGGATCTTGATGTTGACGTTGCGGCGCAGCGCGTGGATCAGGTGGTTGCCGCCGATGGACAGCGAGTCGCCGTCCCCGGTGACGACCCAGACCGACAGGTCGGGCCGGGAGGCGGACAGCCCCGTCGCGATCGCCGGAGCACGGCCGTGGATCGAGTGCATCCCGTAGGTGTTCATGTAGTACGGGAAGCGGGAGGAGCAGCCGATGCCGGACACGATGACCATGTCCTCGCGCGCGATGCCCAGCGAGGGCAGGAAGCTCTGGACCGCGTTGAGGATGACGTAGTCACCGCACCCGGGGCACCAGCGGACCTCCTGGTCGGTCTTGAAGTCCTTGGCCTTGAGCGCGGTCTGCTTCTCCCCGTTGGTGGCCACCGAGGAGGAGATGGCGTCGGCGATGGGCCCCTCGAGGGGCATGCCGAGGTCGATGGTGCTCACTGGGTGCCTCCGAGAGCGGACGGAGCGGTGGAGTCGATGACGTCCTGCACGACGGCGGCGAGCTCGGCGGCCCGGAAGGGCAGCCCGCGCACCTGCGTGTGGCTCTGGACGTCGACGAGGTACTTGGCGCGCAGCAGCAGCGCGAGCTGCCCGAGGTTCATCTCCGGGCAGACGACGCGGTCGTAGCGGGCCAGCACCTCGCCCAGGTCCGCCGGGAACGGGTTGAGGTGCCGCAGGTGGATCTGCGCGACCTTGCGCCCGGAGCGGCGCACCCGCCGGCAGGCGGCACCGATGGGCCCGTAGGTCGAGCCCCAGCCGATGACCGCCACGTGGGCGTCGCCGTCGGGGTCGTCGACGTCGGTGGGCGGGATCGTCGCGGCGATGCCGTCGATCTTCGCCTGCCGGGTGCGGGTCATGAAGTCGTGGTTGGCCGGGTCGTAGGAGATGTTGCCCGTGCGGTCGGCCTTCTCCAGGCCGCCCACGCGGTGCTGCATCCCCGCCGTCCCCGGGATCGCCCACGGCCGCGCCAGGGTCTCGGGGTCGCGCTGGTAGGGGAGGAACTCGCCGTCCTCGCCGTTGGGCTCGGTCGCGAAGCCCACCGCGCCGGTCAAGTCCGGCAGGTCGGCGCTGTTCGGCACGGCCCAGGGCTCGGCCCCGTTGGCCAGGTAGCCGTCGGACAGCAGGATCACCGGCGTGCGGTAGGCCAGGGCGATCCGCGCGGCCTCGAGGGCTGCGTCGAAGCAGTCGCCGGGGGAGCGCGGTGCGATCACCGGCAGCGGGGCCTCGCCGTTGCGGCCGAACATCGACTGCAGCAGGTCGGACTGCTCGGTCTTGGTCGGCAGGCCCGTCGACGGGCCGCCGCGCTGGACGTCGACGACGACCAGCGGCAGCTCGATCATCACCGCCAGGCCGATGGCCTCGGACTTCAGCGAGACGCCGGGGCCGGACGTCGTCGTCACCCCGAGGGCGCCACCGAAGGACGCGCCGATGGCCGAGGAGACGCCGGCGATCTCGTCCTCGGCCTGGAAGGTGCGGACGCCGAAGGCCTTGTGCTTGGACAGCTCGTGGAGGATGTCCGACGCCGGCGTGATCGGGTAGGCGCCGAGGAACACCGGCAGGCCCGAGCGCTGACCGGCGGCCACGAGCCCCAGCGACAGCGCCTGGTTGCCGGAGATGTTGCGGTACTTGCCCGGCGCCATCGGAGCGGGCTTGATCTCGTAGGAGACCGCGAACGCCTCGGTGGTCTCGCCGTAGTTGTAGCCGGCCCGGAAGGCGGCGATGTTGGCCGCGGCGATCTCGGGCTTGCGGCGGAACTGGCGCTCGAGGAAGCGGACGGTGCCCTCGGTCGGCCGGTGGTACATCCACGACAGCAGGCCGAGGGTGAACATGTTCTTGCTCCGCTCGGCCTCCTTCTTGCCGAGGCCGGAGTCGGCGAGCGCGTCCAGCGTCATGCTGGTCAGGGGGACGCTGACGGTCTGCCACCCCTCCAGCGAGCCGTCCTCGATCGGGTTGGTCGCGTAGCCGACCTTCGCGAGGTTGCGCGAGGTGAACTCGTCGGAGTCCAGGATGAGCAGCCCGCCCCCGGGGAGGTCGGCGAGGTTGGCCTTGAGGGCCGCCGGGTTCATCGCCACGAGGACGTCGGGAGCGTCGCCCGGCGTCATGATGTCGTGGTCGGCGAAGTGCAGCTGGAACGAGCTGACCCCGGGCAGGGTGCCCGTGGGCGCCCGGATCTCGGCGGGGAAGTTGGGCAGCGTCGACAGGTCGTTGCCGAAGGACGCGGTCTCGCTGGTGAAGCGGTTCCCGGTCAGCTGCATGCCGTCACCGGAGTCACCGGCGAGCCGGATCACCACGCGGTCGAGTTCGACGACGCTCTTCACGAGGCCGCCGGGGGCGGAGCTGCCTGCAGTGACAGCCGGGTCGGTTGCAGTCATGAGTGGTCTACCTCCACCGGGCGAGGTTACGTGGGTGTGAAGAGAAAGAAGTGTGGAATCGCACACTTCCCGCCTCGTCGTCACGCATGGCGAGATCCTGTCACGTGGATCGAGACTGCGGGAGTACCTCTCCGTATTCTATGCGCAGAGATGCCCCTCCGGGTGGGCGCGCTGCGCGGCGGCTCCGACACCCGGCCGCGCCGGCCTCCGGGGAACGGCTCCCGCGAGGCCCGCGTTGAGCCGGACGTGCACCGCTGGAACAACGCGCTGAAGACGGCCCTGCTCCTGGGCCTCATGGGCGGGCTCATCCTGGTCGCCGGCGCGCTGCTCGGCGGCCGGGGCGGCCTGGCCATCGCCCTCGTGGTCGCTCTCGCCGTGAACGGGTTCGCCTACTTCAACTCCGACAAGCTCGCGCTGCGCGCCATGCGCGCCTTCCCGGTGACCGAGACGCAGGCCCCGCAGCTCTACGCGATCGTCCGGGACCTGGCCACCGAGGCGCGGCAGCCGATGCCGCGCCTCTACGTGAGCCCGACCGACCAGCCGAACGCCTTCGCGACCGGCCGCAACCCGCGCAACGCCGCCGTCTGCTGCACCCAGGGGATCCTCGAGCTCCTCGACCGCCGGGAGCTGCGAGGGGTGCTCGCGCACGAGCTGTCGCACGTCTACAACCGCGACATCCTGATCAGCAGCGTCGCCGGCGCCATGGCCACGGTGATCACCTACATGGCGCACATGGCGATGTTCGCCTCGCTGTTCGGCGGCCGCGCAGGCGACGACCGGGGTGGCGGCAACGCCCTCGGGTCCCTGCTGCTCATCGTCCTGGGGCCGGTGGCGGCCGGGCTGGTGCAGATGGCGGTCAGCCGCAGCCGGGAGTACCAGGCCGACGCCACCGGGGCCGAGCTCTCCCAGGACCCGCTCGCGCTGGCGTCCGCCCTGCGCAAGATCGAGCGCGGCGCCGGGGCGCGTCCGCTGCCGCAGGACGACCGGCTGGTGACCCAGAGCCACCTGATGATCGCCAACCCGTTCCGGGGGCAGGGGCTGGCGTCGATGTTCTCCACCCACCCGCCGATGCCGCAGCGGATCGCGCGGCTCGAGCAGATGGCCCGGGAGCGCGGCCAGCTGTAACGGCCTGCCTACGCTCTTCCGCGACGACGGGAGGGCGCGATGCGCTACGTGGCGGTGGGGGACAGCTTCACCGAGGGAGTGGGCGACGAGCTGCCCGGCGGCGCCGTCCGTGGCTGGGCCGACCTCGTCGCCGGCGGGCTGGCCGCGGCCGGCGGGGAGGCCGTCGAGTACGCGAACCTCGCCGTGCGCGGCCGGCTGCTGGAGCCGATCGCGACCGAGCAGGTGCCCGCGGCGCTCGCCCTCGACCCGCCGCCGACGCTGCTGACGTTCAACGGCGGCGGGAACGACGTCATGCGGCCGGGGGTGGCCCCGGACCGGTTGCTCGAGCTCACCGAGCGGGCGGTCCGGCTCGTGGTCGCGGCGGGCGTCCGGCCGGTGCTGGTGAGCGGGGCGGCCCCCTCGGCCCGGCTGCCGTTCGGGCGGACCCTGCGCCGCCGGGCCGCGCTCCTCACCGGTGGACTGGCCGAACTGGCGGCGCGGCACGGGGTGACGTTCGTCGACGCCTTCGCCGACGCCGAGCTGCGCCGAGGCGCCTACTGGGCGGCCGACCGGTTGCACCTCGGGCCGGCCGGGCACCGGCGGGTCGCCTCGTTGGTGCTGGCCGCGCTCGGTCACGACGTCGCCGCCGCGGCGGTCGATCCCGCGCCCGAGGCGCCGCGCCGGGCGCTGGCCGAGGCCCGCTACTACCGGGAGCACGTGCTCCCGTGGATGGGCCGGCACCTGCGCGGCCGGTCCTCCGGGGACCTGCGCACCGGCAAGCACCTCTCCTGGGTCCCGGTCGCGCCGGTCCCGGCCGGCGCCGCGCCGCTGTCCTGAGGCGCGCCGCCGGCCGGGCAGGCGGCTGCCCGCCCCGGCCCCGGGACGGGGCGCGGGGCCGGAGCGGGACCGCTCAGCGGTAGTTGTCGAACTGCAGGGCGACGTCGAGGTCGGCGCCGCGCAGCAGCTGCTGCACGGCCTGCAGGTCGTCGCGCTTCTTGCCGCTGACCCGCAGCTGGTCCCCCTGGATCTGCGCCTGAACGCCCTTGGGGCCCTCGTCGCGGATCAGCTTGGCGATCTTCTTGGCGACGTCGGACTCGATCCCCTGCTTGATCCGGGCGGAGATCCTGTACTGCTTCCCGGAGGACTGCGGCTCGTCGGCGTCCAGGGACTTCAGCGAGATGTTCCGCTTGATCAGCTTCTCCTTGAACACCTCCAGGGCGGCGCTCACTCGCTCCTCGGTGTCGGCGGTCAGGGTCACCCCCTCCTCGCCGGCCCAGGCGATGGAAGCGTTGGTACCCCGGAAGTCGAACCTCTGGGACAGCTCCTTGCCCGCCTGGTTGAGCGCGTTGTCGACCTCCTGGCGGTCGACCTTGCTGACGACGTCGAAGGACGAGTCGGCCACGTCCCCTCCTCCCTCCTGCGGCCGGTGACCCGCCGGGAGGACCCGGCGGACGGGTCCGGCCCGTCTTGTAGTCTCTTCCCGGTACCACCACGGCGGGTTGCCCGAGTGGCCAATGGGAGCGGACTGTAAATCCGTCGGCTTAGCCTACGAAGGTTCGAATCCTTCACCCGCCACCGGTACGTGAACGGCCCCCGACCTCCTGGTCGGGGGCCGTTCGGCGTCTCAGGGAACCGTCGGTGCCCGGGCCCCGGCGACGGCGGTGCGCTCCAGCGGCCGCCCGCCGAGGAACAGCCAGCCGAAGGCGATCTCCACCTGCCGCGTGCACCGCACCGTGACCTCGGCGCCGTCGGTCTCCGCCGACCAGGAGTCCAGCTTGTGCCCGCCGGCAGCCAGCGAGTCCGCGACGGCGGCCTGCGCACCGGCACGCGTCAACGGCAGGGTGCCGTCCCCGACGCCGGCCGAGTAGACGGCCGCCTCGTCGGCCCGGTTGGCCGCGGCCAGGGCCGCGGCGTCGCAGACGGACTGCACGGACTGCTGCTCGAGGAAGGCGTCCGAGGCCGCGACCGCGCCCAGCGCCATGAGGGCGGCGACCAGCCAGCAGACGAGCACGAGCGGCAGCGACGACCCGCGCTCGGACGCCGACCCTCCAGTCTGCTGCACGCCGCGGAGCCTAGGACGCCGTCCACCGCCTGTGGATCCCGCTGGGGACGGATGTGGACGGCCGGGATCCACCCCCGGCGGCTCGCGGGCCGGCCTGTGGACGAGAGCGCCAGATCCCAAAGACCCCGTTCGTCACACGAATGGGTGACGGAACCGCGATCTCGGGTGACACACCGTGACGACATAACGGTTCGTCACGCCGTCGTGATCGTCGGTGCTTGCTCCGGTCGAGTGACGGGAAGCAATGTCCCGGGTGCGGTCCGTACACCGACTGACGCTCTGTCCCCGCGCCCCGGGTGCCAGCCCGCATCGAAGAAAGCAGTTCTTCATGCCTGAGGAGGCGTCATGAACACGCGCGGAGCAACGTGGGGTCGTGGAGCGACGTGGGGTCGGGGGGCCACCTGGGGTCGCGGAGCCACCTGGGGCCGCGGAGCCACCTGGGGCCGGGGAGCGACCTGGGGGCGCTGACCCGCGGCCCGTGGGGTCCGCCCCCGCGCCGCCTGGTCCCGGGCGGGCAGCCGGCACCTCGCCGGCTGCCCCCTTCGGGGTGGAGTGGTACGTGGGGCGCATGATCCGCTGTTAGCCTCGGCGCCGCTTCTTCCCTCCTCACGAGTCGGGTGCCGGTGACCAGTTCCGAGGCTGCTCCAGCGCCTCTCGGGGTCCTCCGGCCGTGGAGCATCGCCGGTGCGGGCGCGACCCTGGCCCTGATCACCGCGGCACTGGTCTTCCCGCACGCGGACGGGGACTTCCGGCTGCTGCCCTTCCTGCTCGCGACCGCGGCGTTCGCCGCCGCGGAGTTCGTCCAGCTGCACGTCGAGTTCCGTCGCCACGTCTACCGCTGGTCGGTCAGCGAGTTCGGGCTGGCGGTGGCCCTCGTGGAGCTCGGCGGCGTGTGGGTCGCCCTGGCGCGGGTGCTCGCGCTGGGCGTCGTCCTGGCCCTCCGCCCCTACTCCCCGGCCAAGGCGGCCTACAACCTCGGCATCGCCACCGTCGAGGGCGCCGTCGCGGTCGCCGTCCTCGGCCTGCTCCCGTTCACCGCGCTGACCGAGCCGGTCGCGTGGGTCTCGCTCATCGTGGCGGTCATGGCCGCCGACGTCGTCGGCACCTCGATGGTGGTCGCCGCGATCCGGCTCAGCGGCGGGCACCCGGGGCGCCAGTTCTGGCAGGAGCAGCTGCTGCCGATCACCGTCGTGGGTCCCTTCGCCGTGTCGGTCGCCGTGGTGGCGATGCTCCTGGTGCCGGTGACGCCGTGGGCGGCGGTCCTGATGCTCCCCATCGCCGCCGCGGTCGTGCTCCTCTTCCGCCGCTTCGCCGCGGTCTCCCGCGAGCGGCGGACCGTCGAGCAGGTGTACGACTTCGCCCGGCGGGTCGAGGGGCTCAGCCCCGACGACCACGGCACCCGCGAGATGGTCGCGGCGGTGCGCGAGCTGCTCAACGCCGAGCGCGTGGCCCTCTGGCTGCCGCCGTACCTGGACCAGGAGCCGCGGCTCGTGGTGGACGCCGAGGACGGCGTCGGCTGGTACGACGGCCCCGGCGACCCGGAGGACCTCGTCCGCCGGCGGGCCGTGGCGCCCGGCTCCGCCGGGCCGGTCCTCCTCGCCGCCGCGCGGGCCGGTGACGCCGAGCTGGCCGCGCTGGCCCGCCGCGGCGCCCGGGAGGTGCTGGGCGCACCCGTCGCCACCGCTGCCGGTGAGCCGGGCTACCTGGAGGTCTGCGACCGCCGCAGCGACCTCGTGAGCTTCGCCGACGGCGAGCGCGCCGCCCTGGACTCGATGCTCACCCACGTCAACGCGGCCATCCGGCAGCAGCAGCTGCTGACCCAGATCCGTTACGACGCCGACCACGACCGCCTGACCGGCCTGCCGAACCGCCAGCGCCTGGTCGCGGAGATCGACCAGCTGCTCGCCGGGGACCCGGCGACCACCCGGGCCGGGCTGATCCTGGCCTCCCTGGACAACCACACCGAGATCGTCGACACCCTCGGGCACGCCGCCAGCGACGAGCTGCTGCTGGTCACCGCAGGCCTGCTGCGCGAGCACGCGCCCCCGCAGGCCGTGCTGGCGCGCATGGAGGGCGACCAGTTCGCCGTCCTGCTGCCGGGCCTGTCGCTGGCCGCCACCGAGCGGTCCGCCCGCCGGCTGCGCGAGGCCACCTCCACCCGCGCCCGCGTCGCCGGGCTCGACCTGGAGGTCACGCTGACGATCGGCGTCGCCGCGGCGCCGGTGCACGGCACCGACTCCGGGACGCTCATGCAGCGGGCCGACGTCGCGCTGCTGGCCGGCGCCCCCGGCAAGGGGGTGGCCAGCTACCACCCGGTGCTCGACCAGCAGAGCCTGCGCCGGCTGCAGCTGGGCACCGAGCTCGAGCACGCCATGGCCGAGGGCCAGATCAGCGTCGTGTTCCAGCCGATCATCGACGCCCGCACCTCCGACATCGTGTCCGTGGAGACCCTCGTCCGCTGGGCCCACCCGCGCTACGGCGCGGTCGCCCCGGACGAGTTCATCCACCTCGCCGAGCAGATCGGCCGGATCGGCCCGCTGACCGACCACGTGCTGGACCTCGCGCTGGCCCGCTGCAGGCGGTGGCTGGACCAGGACATCGCGCTGTCGGTCGCGGTCAACCTCTCCGCCCGCTGCCTCGGCGAGCCGGACCTCGTCGAGCGGGTCGCCCGGGCGCTGCGCCGGCACGGCGTCCCGGGGGAGCTGCTGACGCTGGAGCTCACCGAGGGCAGCGTCGTCGACGACTCCGTGCGCAGCAGCACCGTCCTGGCCGACCTGCACGCGCTGGGCCTGCGGCTGTCGATGGACGACTTCGGCACCGGCTACTCCTCGCTGTCCCAGCTGCGCCAGCTGCCCATCGACGAGGTCAAGATCGACAAGTCCTTCGTGCTGAGCATGTCGACCAGCCAGGGCGAGTCGTTCATCGCCCGCTCGATCATCGAGCTGGCGCACAACCTGGGGCTGCGCGTCGTGGCCGAGGGCGTCGAGGACGAGCTGACCCGCAACACGCTGGCCGACATGGGGTGCGACAAGCTGCAGGGCTTCCTGGTCAGCCGGCCGCTGCCCGACGACCGGCTGGAGAGCTGGCTGCTGGCCCGGGCCGGCGTCCGCTCGGCCGCGCCCGGCGCGACGCACCGGCGGCTGTTCGTCCGCGCCTGAGCGGATCGCCCGGACTCGTGGCGGCCCCCTGCGGGGACCCCGAGCCCATCGGGTAGAGTTCTCGACGGCTCCGGCCACCGCCCCTTTAGCTCAGTCGGCAGAGCGTCTCCATGGTAAGGAGAAGGTCTACGGTTCGATTCCGTAAAGGGGCTCGTACGAGTCAGTGACCCGCGGTCCGGTCGGGAGACCGGGCCGCACGGTCCTCCCGGCGGTGTAGCTCAGCCAGGCAGAGCAAGCGGCTCATAATCGCTGTGTCACCGGTTCAAATCCGGTCACCGCTACTCATGACGGACCCCGCAGCGGGGTCCGTCGTCGTGTGGGCGTCCCGCCCGCACCCGGGTCCCGCGGGACCCGCCCGACAAGGCTGGGAGAGCACCCATGGCAGCCACCGACGTCCGTCCGAAGATCACCCTGGCCTGCCAGGAGTGCAAGAACCGGAACTACATCACCCGCAAGAACCGGCGCAACGACCCCGACCGGCTCGAGCTGAAGAAGTACTGCCCGCACGACCGCAAGCACACGGTCCACCGCGAGACCCGCTGACGCGGTAGTCCCGAGGATCGCCGGGAGAGGGCGGGGAGCATGGCGCTGGACGCAGGACTGGTCGGGCGCAGCTACCCGCCCTCCGCCGTCTACGAGGTCGGCCGGGTGAAGATCGCCGAGTTCGCCGCCGCCCTGGGGTCCACCGACCCCGTGCACACCGACGTGGACGCCGCCCGCGCCGCCGGTCACCCCGACGTGATCGCCCCGCCCACGTTCGCGATCGCGCTGACCCTGGCGGCTGCCGGGGTGGTCGTCGAGGACCCCGACGTCGCCCTGGACTACAGCCGGGTGGTGCACGGTGAGCAGCGCTTCGTCCACCACCGGCCCATCCGCGCGGGGGACCGCCTGGTCGCCGTCCCCACCATCGAGGCGGTGCGCACCGTTGCGGGGAACGACCTGCTGACCACGCGGGTCGACGTCGCCACGGAGGACGGCGAGCCGGTCTGCTCGGCGACCTCGCTGCTGGTCGCCCGGGGCACGGCGTGACCGCGCGCGTGCGGGCGGCGGACGTCGCCGTCGGCACCGAGCTCCCCGAGCGGGTGTACCCGGTGACCCGTGCCGACCTGGTCCGCTACGCCGGCGCGTCGGGTGACCTCAACCCGATCCACTGGAGCGACCGGGTGGCCACGTCGGTCGGACTGCCCGGCGTCATCGCCCACGGGATGCTCACGATGGGGCTGGCCGGCCGCGCGGTGACCGACTGGGCCGGCGACCCGGGGGCGCTGGTCGAGTACCAGGTGCGCTTCGGTCGCCCGGTGGTCGTCCCCGACGACGACGCCGGCGCGGAGGTGGCCGTCCGCGGCCGGGTCGCCGCCGTCCTCGGGGAGGGCCGGGTGCGCGTCGACCTGACCGTCACCAGCGGCGGGGAGAAGGTCCTCTCGCTGGCCCGCGCCGTCGTCCGGCTGGCCTGACCGGCGGGCACACCCGCGCCCGGCAGCGGGGCGTTCGCCCGGCCTCCGTCCGGTCCCGTACACTCGACGTCCTGGGGTGTTCGACCCCGCCACCGGCGTGCCCCGGATCCCCTCGGGGACTCGGTGCCCGCCCGGGGCGAGGCGCCCCCCGGGCCCAGCTCAGGGCAGCCGTCCCGGGCACTAGGGGTGTAGCTCAATTGGCAGAGCAGCGGTCTCCAAAACCGCAGGCTGCAGGTTCAAGTCCTGTCACCCCTGCCCGTGCCGCCGGCGACCTGGCCGGCGATCAGCACGCAGCAGCAGGTAGCACCACCGCACGACACCGGCCGCGGTCCCGCGGCCCGGGCACCGACCACGAGGGCAGCGAGGCGCAGTGAGCGACGAGAAGCGCGGACGCGAGGACGACTCCCGCTCCGTCTCCGACGCGACCGACGAGCAGCTCGACCGCGAGGCGCCCGGGGTCGACGACGCCGCCGAGCTGGAGGCCGCCGAGGGCGCGATCGCCGAGGAGGCCGCGACCGAGGAGGACAAGGTCGTCCCGCGGTCCGCGCGCCGCCGGGGCGGGCGGATCACCGCCGCCTCCGACGACGAGGACGACGAGGACGACGAGGACGACCAGCCGGTCGCCCCCCGGACGCGGCGCCCGGCCCGTGAGCGCACCTCCTCCCGGCCGGCCGACCGGTCCACCGAGGGCGCCGGCACCCGGTCGCGGGCGGCCGCCGAGCGGGCCCGCGCCCAGGACTCCCGGCAGCGCCGCAGCCTGCGCCGCTTCCTCCGCGAGGTCGTCGCCGAGCTGCGCAAGGTCATCTGGCCGGGCCGCCGCGAGCTGATCACCTACACGACCGTCGTCATCGTCTTCGTGACCTTCATCGTCGCGCTGGTGGCCGGCCTGGACCTCCTCTTCGCGCAGGGCGTGCTCGCCGTCTTCGGCTGACCACCGGCGCCCACCGCACACGACGACGCAAAGGAAGCAACCCCCGTGACCGAGCCCCGCGAGCCCTTCGAGACCGACAGCGCCGTGCCCTCCATCGACCTCGACGACGCCCGCGTCGACGAGTTCGGCAGCGTCGACCTCGAGACCGGTGCCGGCGAGACGGGCGCGGCCGAGGGCAGCACCGACACCGTCGACCAGGACACCGCCACCGAGGTGGCCGACGAGGTGCCCGACGTCGAGAGCGGCGACCCCGACACCCTCGCCTCCGACCCGCTGGTCACCCCGGCCGCCGAGGTCCCCGAGGAGGACGCCGACCCGGTCGAGGCGCTGCGCAACCGGCTCAAGAGTCAGTTCGGCGACTGGTACGTGATCCACTCCTACGCCGGCTACGAGAACAAGGTGAAGACCAACCTCGAGTCGCGCATCCAGTCGCTGGACATGGAGGACTACATCTTCCAGATCGAGGTGCCCACCGAGGAGGTCACCGAGATCAAGAACGGCAAGCGGACCCAGGTCAACCGCAAGAAGCTGCCCGGCTACCTGCTGGTCCGCATGGACCTCAACGACGAGTCGTGGGGCGCGGTCCGCAACACCCCCGGCGTCACCGGCTTCGTCGGCGCCACCTCCCGTCCGTCGCCGCTGTCGATCGACGAGGTCGTCACCCTCCTCGCGCCGCCGGCCGCCCCGCAGGCCGCCAAGGTCGCCGAGCCGGGCGTGACCGGCGGGACCACCGCCGCCGCGCCGGTCACCGTGGTCGACTTCGAGATCGGCGAGTCGGTGACCGTGATGGACGGACCGTTCGCGACCCTCCCGGCCACCATCAACGAGATCAACGCCGAGCAGCAGAAGCTGCAGGTGCTGGTCTCGATCTTCGGCCGCGAGACGCCCGTCGAGCTGTCGTTCACCCAGGTCAGCAAGATCTAGGACCCCGGTGCCCCCCGACCCTCGCTCCGCTCGGGCCGGGACCCTGCACCGGGGCCTTCCAGCCACACCCACGCACGCACGTCACCGAAGGAAACGGACATGCCTCCCAGGAAGCGGTTGACCGCGGTCATCAAGCTCCAGATCAACGCCGGTGCGGCGACCCCCGCGCCGCCCGTGGGTCCGGCGCTCGGCCAGCACGGCGTCAACATCATGGAGTTCTGCAAGGCGTACAACGCCGCCACGGAGTCGCAGCGCGGCAACGTGATCCCGGTCGAGATCTCGGTGTTCGAGGACCGCTCGTTCACCTTCGTCACCAAGACCCCGCCGGCGGCGCGCATGCTGCTCAAGGCGGCCGGCGTGGAGAAGGGGTCCGGCGAGCCGCACAAGACCAAGGTCGCCACGGTCACCCGCGACCAGGTCCGCGAGATCGCGCAGACGAAGATGGCCGACCTCAACGCGAACTCCCTCGACGAGGCCGAGAAGATCATCGCCGGCACCGCCCGGTCGATGGGCATCACCGTCCAGGGCTGAGCCGCCGCCAGCCCGGACGACCCCGGACCCGCACGGGATCCGGACAGCAGCTGTGGGAGGGCCGGCCAGGCCCGTACACCACGCGACACCCGCGCCGGACGGCGCGGGGAGAGGACACACCATGGCCAAGCACGGCAAGAAGTACCGCGAGGCAGCGGCGAAGGTCGACCGGGAGAGCCTGTACAGCCCCCTCCAGGCGGCCGGTCTGGCGAAGGAGACCTCGCCGACCAGCTACGACGCCACCGTCGAGGTGGCCATGCGCCTGGGCGTCGACCCGCGCAAGGCCGACCAGATGGTCCGTGGCACGGTCAACCTGCCCCACGGCACCGGCAAGACCGCCCGCGTCATCGTCTTCGCGACCGGTGACCGCGCGGCGGAGGCCGAGGGCGCCGGCGCCGACGTCGTCGGCTCGGACGACCTGATCGAGCGCATCCAGGGCGGCTTCCTGGACTTCGACGCGGCGATCGCGACCCCCGACCAGATGGCCAAGGTCGGCCGGATCGCCCGTATCCTCGGCCCCCGCGGCCTGATGCCGAACCCGAAGACGGGCACGGTGACCACCGACGTCGCCAAGGCCGTCAGCGACATCAAGGGCGGGAAGATCAACTTCCGCGTCGACAAGCAGGCCAACCTGCACCTGGTCATCGGCAAGACCTCCTTCGACGAGGCCAAGCTGGTCGAGAACTACGCGGCCGCCCTCGACGAGGTGCTGCGGGCCAAGCCGGCCGCCGCCAAGGGCCGGTACCTGAAGAAGGTCACCATCTCCACCACCATGGGCCCCGGCATCCCGGTCGACCCGAACCGCACCCGCAACCTGACGGTGGACGAGCCCACCGCCTGACGCGAGTCGCTCCCGAGGGCCCCGCAGCGCACCGCGCTGCGGGGCCCTCGCGCGTCCGGCCCCGGTGCTCCGGCGAGATCTGCACACTCGTCGGCATCAGGGGCCGATGCCGACGACTGTGCAGATCTCGTCGACGCAGGGGGGTGCGGCGGGGGCGGCGCTGGACGCGTGTACCCTCGTCTGCGTTCCCCCCACGACCGCAGGTCGTCGCACGTCCGCGTGCGATCGAAGGTCCCGGATCCCCGGGCGGCCCGCGCAGGAGGACGGTCCGATCGCGGGCGCCGCCGTGCGCCTGCCCTCGCCCCGTGCGCCTGCGCCGGGGCGTTCCTCGTCTCCGGGCCCCGATCGTGCGAGGCCGCGCACCGGCCGGCGGTCGCCCGTCAGACGAGAGGAGGCCCATGCCCACGCAGGCGAAGGCCGCGGTGATCGACGAGATCACCGAGCGGTTCCAGAAGTCCAGCGCGGCCGTGCTCACCGAGTACCGCGGGCTGACCGTGGCGCAGCTGACCCAGCTGCGCCGTTCCCTCGGTGCGGGCAGCAGCTACGCCGTCGTCAAGAACACCCTGACGAAGCGGGCAGCGGACTCGGTCGGGCACACCGACCTCGGCCCGCTGCTGAACGGCCCGACCGCCATCGCCTTCATCGAGGGCGACGTCGTCGAGGCCGCCAAGGCCATCCGTGACTTCGCGCGCGCCAACCCGCTGCTCGTCGTCAAGGGCGGCGTGGTCGAGGGCCGCACGGTCTCGCCCGCCGAGGTCACCGCCCTGGCCGACGTCGAGCCCCGCGAGGTGCTCCTGGCCAAGCTGGCCGGCGCGATGAAGGGCAACCTGACCAAGGCCGCCGGCCTGTTCCAGGCCCCGCTGTCGCAGGTCGCCCGCCTGGCCGCGGCGCTGCAGGAGAAGCCCGCCGAGGGCGCCGACTCCGCGGCCGACGACACCGCTGCTGCAGACACCACCCCCGACTCTGCCGAGACCGCGGACGCCGCGGCCGGCACCGACTGACCCCCAGAAGGAGAGATCATGGCCAAGCTGTCCACCGCGGAGCTGCTCGACGCGTTCAAGGAGATGACGCTGCTCGAGCTGTCCGACTTCGTGAAGCAGTTCGAGGAGACCTTCGAGGTCACCGCCGCTGCTCCCGTCGCCGTCGCGGCCGCCCCGGCCGCCGGTGGTGGCGGCGGCGGTGCCGCCGAGGAGGCCGCCGAGCAGGACGAGTTCGACGTCATCCTCGAGGCTGCCGGCGACAAGAAGATCCAGGTCATCAAGGAGGTGCGCGGCCTGACCTCGCTCGGCCTCAAGGAGGCCAAGGACCTGGTCGACGGCGCGCCGAAGCCGGTCCTGGAGAAGGTCGCCAAGGACGCCGCCGAGAAGGCCAAGGCCGCCCTCGAGGGCGCCGGCGCCACCGTCACCGTCAAGTGACCCCTCCCCGGCGGCGGCTCGTCGCCGGGTAGCAGCACCACCGCAGAGGCCGTCCTCCCCCTCGGGGAGGGCGGCCTCTGCGCGTCCGGGTGAACCGCCGGGACGTGTGCGTCGGCGGCCGCGTGACCCACGTAACCTCCCGCCGGGCCGCTCGTTACTCGCTGGTAGGTCCGGGACGTGGGCTCCGACGTGCGACCTGCGGAGGGAGGGCGACCGCTGGTTGCTCTCGGCGATCCGGGGGACCCCCGATGAGTGACGACCGCCCGCGGCCGACGCCGCGCCCGCGGGCCACGCCCGCGCCCCGTCCCGGACCGGGACCGACCCCGCGTCCCGGCCCGCGCCCCCGCGTCGCCGGCAGCCGCCGCGAGCGCGACGGGACGGCCGCGGACGGGACGGCCGCCGACGAGACGGCCGCGGCGGGTCCCGCTCCCCGGCCGCGCCCGCGTCCCGCGCCGGCACCCCGCACCGGGCCTGCGGCGCGGGCCGCCGGGCGCGCCGCCGCCGGCACCGGTCGCCCCGACGGCCCCGCTGCCGGGGCCCGGGCCGCGGGACGGGACGTTCCCACCGGGGTCTCCGCGCGCCGGCGGCGCGCCCGCACTGCACGGGGGCCGGCGGCCGCGGACGTCGGCGGCGGGCGCCGCGTGCCCGTCGTCGCGGTCCTGGCCGTCCTCTGCCTGGCCGCGGCCGCGGTCGCGGCGCTGCTGTGGTTCCGGCCGCCGGGGCGCACCCACGTCGACCCGGACGTCTTCACGGCCGCGAGGGATAACGTCGAGGCGGTCTACCGCTACGACTACCGCGACTCCGAGGGCAGCGTGGACGGCCAGCTCGCCGTCCTCACCGGGGACCTGCGCAGCCGCTACGAGGCCGAGGCGCAGGGGGCGCTGATCGACACCTACGAGCAGGTGTCGGCCAGCATCCGGTACGACGTCCGCGACGTCGCGGTGCAGCAGGTCGACGACGACCAGGAGGAGGCGACGCTGGTCGTCTTCGGCCGGCTGGTGGCCGAGTCGGTGAACACCGGCACGCAGCCCGCGCCCGCGGGGAGCGAGTGCGAGGTCACCGCGGAGGGGGCGCAGTCCTGCGTGCGCACGGTGCAGATCCGGATGGTCCGCGACGGTGGCGACACCTGGAAGATCGATCAGCTGACGGTGCTCACCACCGGGTGACGGCCGCGTCCGCAGGGTCGAGGCGAGCCCGCGAGGCGTGCGGGGACGGGGTCCTCCGACCGGCGTGGCGGCTGACCGGGCGGCCGCGGGCTGGCATCATGGCCGCGGCAGTCCCGCCGCTGGTGGCGAGCCGCTGGTCCCTCCGGGCGTGGTGTCGGTGATCACCGCCCCCGACGTGGACAGTGCGCTGCAGCAGGGGTAGGGTTCCCTGTTGCGCTGCCCCCTGACTGCTTGCCCGCCGAGACGGGTCACCTGGGGTGCCCGGGGGACCCTCCCGAGCATCCTGCCGACCGATCGAGCGGGCCTCGTCGCAGACCGGTGGCAGCCTCGCCGAAACCGACGACGACCCAGGACGACCAGCACCGACCCGCCCGCACGTCGTGAGGTCCTTGGAAGGACGCATCTTGGCAGGCTCTCGCCCCACCAGCATCTCCGCAGGCACCACCGAGTCACCCACCCCGCAGAGCACCACCCCGCAGTCCGGCCCCCGCACCGGCGAGGCCGACCAGCAGAAGATCCCGGGCGCGCCGCTCCGCGTCTCCTTCGCCAAGATCAGCGAGCCGCTCGAGGTGCCGGACCTCCTGGCCCTGCAGACGGCTTCGTTCGACTGGCTCATCGGCAGCCCCGAGTGGCGCGCCACGCTCTCGCCCGAGGAGCAGGCCGCCGCGGTCGGCGGGCTGGCCGAGATCCTCGAGGAGATCTCCCCGATCGAGGACTTCAGCGGCTCGATGTCGCTGTCCTTCTCCAACCCGCGCTTCGAGGACGTCAAGGCGTCGCTCGAGGAGTGCAAGGACAAGGACATGACCTACGCGGCGCCGCTGTTCGTCACCGCCGAGTTCATGAACAACACCACCGGCGAGATCAAGAGCCAGACGGTGTTCATGGGCGACTTCCCGATCATGACGAGCAAGGGCACGTTCGTCATCAACGGGACCGAGCGCGTCGTCGTCTCCCAGCTCGTCCGCAGCCCGGGCGTCTACTTCGACAAGACCCTGGACAAGACCTCCGACAAGGACGTCTTCAGCGCGAAGGTCATCCCCAGCCGCGGTGCCTGGCTGGAGTTCGACGTCGACAAGCGCGACACCGTCGGCGTCCGCATCGACCGCAAGCGCCGCCAGCCGGTCACCGTGCTGCTCAAGGCGCTCGGCTGGACCGAGGACCGCATCCGCGAGCACTTCCAGTGGTCGCCCACGGTCCTGGCCACCCTGGAGAAGGACCACATCGCCGGCCAGGACGAGGCCCTGCTCGACATCTACCGCAAGCTGCGGCCGGGCGAGCCGCCGACGCGGGAGAGCGCGCAGGCGCTGCTGGAGAACCTCTTCTTCAACCCCAAGCGCTACGACCTGGCCAAGGTCGGCCGCTACAAGGTGAACAAGAAGCTCGGCGTCGAGGTCCCGCAGGCGACCCTCACGCTGACCGAGGACGACATCGTCGCCACCATCGAGTACGTCGTGCGGCTGCACGCCGGCGAGCCCGACCACGGCGTCGACGACATCGACCACTTCGGCAACCGCCGGCTGCGCACCGTCGGTGAGCTGATCCAGAACCAGATCCGGGTCGGCCTCTCCCGCATGGAGCGCGTCGTCCGCGAGCGGATGACGACCCAGGACGTCGAGGCGATCACGCCGCAGACGCTGATCAACATCCGGCCGGTCGTCGCCTCCATCAAGGAGTTCTTCGGCACCAGCCAGCTGTCCCAGTTCATGGACCAGACCAACCCGCTGGCGGGCCTGACCCACAAGCGCCGCCTGTCGGCGCTGGGCCCCGGTGGTCTGTCCCGCGAGCGGGCCGGCATGGAGGTCCGCGACGTGCACCCCAGCCACTACGGCCGGATGTGCCCGATCGAGACCCCGGAAGGCCCGAACATCGGCCTGATCGGCTCGCTGTCCTCGTTCGGCCGGGTCAACGCGTTCGGCTTCATCGAGACGCCGTACCGCCGGGTGGACAACGGCACGGTCTCCGACCGGATCGACTACCTGACCGCCGACGAGGAGGACCGCTTCGTCGTCGCCCAGGCCAACTCGCCGCTGGACGCCAACGGCCGGTTCGCCGAGGACCGCGTCCTGGTCCGCACCAAGGGCGGTGAGGTCGACTACCTCTCCCCGGAGAACGTCGACTACATGGACGTCTCGCCGCGGCAGATGACCTCGGTCGCGACGGCGATGATCCCGTTCCTCGAGCACGACGACGCCAACCGCGCGCTCATGGGCGCCAACATGCAGCGCCAGGCCGTCCCGCTGCTGCGCAGCGAGGCGCCGCTGGTCGGCACCGGCATGGAGCTGCGTGCCGCCGTCGACGCCGGTGACGTCGTGGTGGCCGAGAAGGCCGGCGTGGTCGAGGACTCGACCGCCGACTACGTCACCGTCATGGCCGACGACGGCACCCGGCAGACCTACCGGCTGCTGAAGTTCCGCCGCTCGAACCAGGGCACCTCGATCAACCAGACCCCGGTCGTCGACGAGGGTCAGCGCGTCGAGGTCGGCCAGGTCATCGCCGACGGCCCGTGCACCGACGAGGGCGAGATGGCGCTGGGCAAGAACCTGCTCGTCGCCTTCATGCCGTGGGAGGGCCACAACTACGAGGACGCGATCATCCTGTCGCAGCGCCTCGTGCAGGACGACGTCCTGTCCTCGATCCACATCGAGGAGTTCGAGGTCGACGCCCGCGACACCAAGCTCGGCGCCGAGGAGATCACCCGGGACATCCCGAACGTCTCCGAGGAGGTCCTCGCCGACCTCGACGAGCGCGGCATCATCCGCATCGGTGCCGAGGTCGTCCCCGGCGACATCCTCGTCGGCAAGGTCACGCCCAAGGGCGAGACCGAGCTGACCCCCGAGGAGCGGCTGCTGCGCGCGATCTTCGGGGAGAAGGCCCGCGAGGTCCGCGACACGTCGCTGAAGGTCAAGCACGGCGAGTCGGGCAAGGTCATCGGCGTCCGCGTGTTCTCCCGCGAGGACGGCGACGAGCTGCCCGCCGGCGTCAACGAGCTGATCCGGGTCTACGTCGCCCAGATGCGCAAGATCTCCGACGGCGACAAGCTCGCCGGACGCCACGGCAACAAGGGCGTCATCGCGAAGATCCTGCCGCAGGAGGACATGCCCTTCCTCGAGGACGGCACCCCGGTCGACATCGTGCTCAACCCGCTCGGCGTCCCCGGCCGGATGAACGTCGGCCAGGTCCTGGAGACCCACCTCGGGTGGGTCGCCAAGCAGGGGTGGCAGATCGAGGGCACGCCGGAGTGGGCGGCCAAGCTGCCGGCCGCCGCGCGCTCGGCCGAGCCGGGCACCCGGACGGCGACGCCGGTGTTCGACGGCGCCAAGGAGGACGAGATCGTCGGTCTCCTCGAGTCGACGACCCCCAACCGGGACGGCAACCGGATGGTCGCCCCGACCGGCAAGGCGCGGCTGTTCGACGGCCGGTCCGGGGAGCCCTTCCCCGAGCCGATCTCGGTGGGCTACGTCTACATCCTGAAGCTGCTGCACCTGGTCGACGACAAGATCCACGCCCGGTCGACCGGCCCCTACTCGATGATCACCCAGCAGCCGCTGGGCGGTAAGGCGCAGTTCGGTGGCCAGCGCTTCGGCGAGATGGAGTGCTGGGCGATGCAGGCCTACGGCGCGGCCTACGCGCTGCAGGAGCTGCTGACCATCAAGTCCGACGACATCCTCGGCCGGGTCAAGGTCTACGAGGCGATCGTCAAGGGCGAGAACATCCCCGAGCCGGGCATCCCCGAGTCGTTCAAGGTGTTGCTCAAGGAGCTGCAGTCGCTCTGCCTCAACGTCGAGGTGCTGTCCGGTGACGGGCAGGCGATCGAGCTGCGCGACACCGACGACGAGGTCTTCCGGGCCGCGGAGGAGCTGGGCATCGACCTGTCCCGCCGCGAGCCCTCCTCGGTGGAAGACGTCTGATGTGTTCCGCGCCGGGTCCTCGCTCCGCGGGGACCCGGCGCGGCCAGATCACAAGACAACAGACACAAGCAATTCCTAGCCCCTGAAAGGGGTTCCCCTTGCTCGACGTCAACTTCTTCGACGAGTTGCGCATCGGTCTGGCCAGCGGCGACGACATCCGCCAGTGGTCGCACGGTGAGGTGAAGAAGCCGGAGACCATCAACTACCGGACCCTGCGTCCGGAGAAGGACGGTCTCTTCTGCGAGAAGATCTTCGGTCCCACGCGGGACTGGGAGTGCTACTGCGGCAAGTACAAGCGGGTCCGGTTCAAGGGCATCATCTGCGAGCGCTGCGGCGTCGAGGTGACCCGGGCCAAGGTCCGCCGTGAGCGGATGGGCCACATCGAGCTGGCCGCGCCGGTCACCCACATCTGGTTCTTCAAGGGCGTCCCCTCGCGCCTGGGCTACCTGCTCGACCTGGCGCCCAAGGACCTCGAGAAGATCATCTACTTCGCGGCCTACCTGATCACCTCGGTCGACGACGAGTCCCGCCACCGGGACCTGCCGACCATCGAGGCCGAGATCAGCGCCGAGAAGTCGAACCTGGAGAACCGCCGCGACTCCGACGTGGAGGCCCGCCAGCAGAAGCTGGAGGCCGACCTCGCCGAGCTCGAGGCCGAGGGTGCCAAGTCCGACGTCCGCCGCAAGGTGCGCGAGGGCGGCGAGCGCGAGATGCGCCAGATCCGCGACCGGGCGCAGCGGGAGATCGACCGCCTCGAGGAGGTGCTCGACACCTTCCGCAAGCTCGAGGTGAAGCAGCTGATCGCCGACGAGGGCCTCTACCGCGAGCTGCGCGACCGCTTCGGTGAGTACTTCGAGGGCGGCATGGGCGCCGCGGCGCTGCAGAAGCTGCTGTCCGACTTCGACCTCGACGCCGAGGCCGCCTCGCTGCGCGACACGATCCGCAACGGCAAGGGCCAGCGCAAGCTGCGGGCCCTCAAGCGGCTGAAGGTCGTCGCGGCGTTCCAGCAGACCCGCAACTCGCCCATGGGCATGGTGCTGGACTGCGTCCCGGTCATCCCGCCGGACCTGCGCCCGATGGTGCAGCTCGACGGTGGCCGCTTCGCCACCAGCGACATGAACGACCTGTACCGCCGGGTCATCAACCGGAACAACCGGCTCAAGCGGCTGCTGGACCTCGGCGCGCCCGAGATCATCGTGAACAACGAGAAGCGGATGCTGCAGGAGTCCGTGGACGCGCTGTTCGACAACGGCCGCCGCGGCCGGCCGGTCACCGGCCCGGGCAACCGCCCGCTGAAGTCGCTGTCGGACCTGCTCAAGGGCAAGCAGGGCCGGTTCCGGCAGAACCTGCTCGGCAAGCGCGTCGACTACTCGGGCCGCTCGGTCATCGTCGTCGGCCCGCAGCTGAAGCTGCACCAGTGCGGTCTGCCCAAGCAGATGGCCCTGGAGCTGTTCAAGCCCTTCGTGATGAAGCGGCTCGTGGACCTCAACCACGCGCAGAACATCAAGTCCGCCAAGCGGATGGTGGAGCGCGCGCGGCCGGTCGTGTGGGACGTGCTCGAGGAGGTCATCACCGAGCACCCGGTGCTGCTGAACCGCGCGCCGACCCTGCACCGCCTGGGCATCCAGGCCTTCGAGCCGCAGCTGGTCGAGGGCAAGGCCATCCAGATCCACCCGCTGGTCTGCACCGCGTTCAACGCGGACTTCGACGGCGACCAGATGGCCGTGCACCTGCCGCTGTCGGCCGAGGCGCAGGCCGAGGCCCGGATCCTGATGCTCTCGAGCAACAACATCCTGAGCCCGGCCGACGGTCGCCCGATCACCGCGCCGACCCAGGACATGGTGCTGGGCCTGTACCACCTGACGACCGTCGTGCCGAGCCGGCACGAGGCCGAGGGTGGCCAGCCGGCGGCGTTCTCGTCGGCGGCCGAGGCCGTCATGGCCTACGACAAGGGCTCGCTGGGGCTGCAGGAGCGGGCCTGGATCCGCCTCGACGAGGTCTTCGGCGTCGACAACGGCGTCAACGACCCGTGGGAGCAGCCGGAGGACTGGACCCCGGGCGCCCCCGCGCGCGTGCTCACCAGCCTCGGCCGGGTGCTGTTCAACGAGGCCCTGCCCGAGGACTACCGCTTCGTCAACTACCAGGTGCCGAAGAAGGAGCTCGGGGCGATCGTCAACGACCTCGCCGAGCGCTACCCCAAGGTGCAGGTCGCGGCGACGCTGGACGCCCTCAAGTCCGCCGGGTTCCACTGGGCCACCCGCGCGGGGATCACGATCGCCATCGACGACGTGGTCACCCCGCCGGCCAAGCAGGAGATCCTGGACCGGCACGAGGCCGAGGCACGGCAGATCGAGAAGCAGTACGAGCGCGGCGTCATCACCGACGCCGAGCGTCGTGCCGAGCTCATCGAGATCTGGACCCGTGCGCGGGCCGAGGTCAGCCAGGCGATGGTGGACAACTTCCCGACCACCAACCCGGTCTGGGTCATGGTCAACTCCGGCGCCCGCGGAAACATGATGCAGATCAGCCAGATCGCCGGCATGCGCGGTCTGGTGGCCAACCCGAAGGGCGAGATCATCCCGCGGCCGATCAAGGCCAACTTCCGGGAGGGTCTGTCGGTGCTGGAGTACTTCATCTCCACGCACGGTGCCCGCAAGGGCCTGGCCGACACCGCGCTGCGGACCGCCGACTCCGGTTACCTCACCCGCCGGCTGGTGGACGTCTCGCAGGACGTCATCATCCGCGAGGAGGACTGCGGCACCGACCGGGGCGTCCTCATGCCCATCGGCACCGTCGTCGACGGCACGGTCACCCGGGACGCGCACGTCGAGACCAGCGTCTACGCCCGGGCCCTGGCCGCCGACGTCACGGCCGAGGACGGCACGCTCGTCGCGCAGGCCGGTCAGGACCTCGGAGACGTGCTCATCGCGGCGCTGATCGACGCCGGCGTGGCCGAGGTCAAGGTGCGCTGCGTCCTGACCTGCGAGTCGCTGCTGGGCACCTGCGCCACCTGCTACGGCCGGTCGCTGGCAACCGGCAAGCTGGTGGACGTCGGCGAGGCGGTCGGCATCATCGCCGCCCAGTCGATCGGTGAGCCGGGCACCCAGCTGACGATGCGCACCTTCCACACCGGTGGTGTCGCGGGTGAGGACATCACCCACGGTCTGCCGCGTGTGGTGGAGCTCTTCGAGGCCCGCGTGCCCAAGGGCAAGGCGCCGATCGCCGAGCTGGCCGGCACCGTCCGGATCGAGGACGGCGAGCAGTTCCGCAAGCTGACCATCACCCCGGACGACGGCTCCGACGAGGTCGTCTACGACAAGCTGTCGCGCCGGTCGCGGCTGCGGGTCGAGGACGGCTCGCACGTCGAGGTCGGCGAGCAGCTCACCGAGGGTGCGGTGGACCCGCACGAGGTGCTGCGGATCATGGGCCCGCGCGAGGTGCAGCTGCACCTGGTCCGCGAGGTCCAGGAGGTCTACCGCAGCCAGGGTGTGTCGATCCACGACAAGCACATCGAGGTGATCATCCGCCAGATGCTCAAGCGGGTGACCATCATCGACTCGGGTGCCACCGAGTTCCTGCCCGGTGCGCTGGTCGAGCGGACGCTGTTCGAGACCGAGAACCGTCGCGTCGTCGCCGAGGGCGGCGAGCCGGCCTCGGCCCGTCCGGTGCTCATGGGCATCACCAAGGCCTCGCTCGCGACCGAGTCGTGGCTGTCGGCCGCCTCCTTCCAGGAGACGACCAAGGTGCTCACCGACGCCGCCATCCAGGGCAAGAGCGACAGCCTGCTCGGCCTCAAGGAGAACGTGATCATCGGGAAGCTGATCCCGGCCGGCACCGGCATCAGCCGCTACCGGAACATCACGGTCGAGCCGACCGAGGAGGCCCGCGCCGCCGTCTACACGATGGCCGGGTACGACGACGGGCAGTACTACAGCCCCGACGTGTTCGGCTCGGGCTCCGGCGAGGCCGTGCGCCTGGAGGAGTACGACTGGCGGGGCTGACCCCCGGCAGCACGACGGGAAGGCCCCCGGACCGATCGATCGGTCCGGGGGCCTTCCCGCGTCCGTGGCCGGTGGTCCGGGGCGACGTCGCGTCCTGTGACGAAACCGGTGGGCGCCCGGCTACCGGTCGCAGAGCGCGCGCATCGTCGACACGGTGCGCAGCCGGTTCTCCCGGCTGTCGTCGAGCGGCTGCAGGGCCAGCGTGGTGACCCCGGCCTCGCGGAAGGCCGCGAGGCGCTCGGAGACGTACCCCTCCGGGCCGATGAGCGAGACCGCGCGGACCAGCTCGTCGGGCAGCGCGGCCGCGGCCTCGTCCTTCCTCCCCGACAGGTAGAGGTCCTGCACCGTCGCCGCGGCATCGGCGAACCCGTAGCGGACGGCGAGGTCGTTGTAGAAGTTCTTGCCCCGCGCGCCCATGCCGCCGACGTAGAGGGCCAGGTGCGGACGGACGAGGTCGTGCAGCGCGTCGACGTCCTCGCCGATGGCGACCGGGACGCCCACCACCACCTGCAGGTCGCCGAGCGCCGGGTCCCGCTTGGCCTTGCCTGCGGCCAGGGACTCGCCCCACACGTCGGCCGCCCGCTCGGGCATGAACCAGATGGGCTCCCACGCCTCGGCGATCTCGGCGGCCAGCTCGACGTTCTTGGGACCCAGCGCGGCCAGCATGACCGGCACCCGCTCGCGGACCGGCGTGTTGATCAGCTTGAGCGGCTTCCCCAGGCCGGTGCCCTGCTCCGGCGGCAGCGGGATCGTGTACTTGGGCCCGGCGTGCTGGAGCCGCTCCCGGCGCCACACGGCGCGGCAGATCTCGACGATCTCGCGGGTCCGCTGCAGGGGAGCGTCGTAGGGGACGCCGTGCCAGCCCTCGATGACCTGAGGCCCCGAGGCGCCCAGGCCCAGGGTGAACCGGCCGTCGGAGACGTAGTCCAGCCCGGCCGCGGTCATCGCGATCAGCGCCGGCGTGCGGCTGTAGATGGGGAAGATGGCGCTCAGCAGCTCCACCCGCTCGGTCACCGCGGCGAGGTAACCCAGCTGGCTGACGGAGTCGAAGGTGTAGACCTCCGCGATGGTCGCGACGTCGAGCCCGGCGGCCTCGAGGTCGCGGATCTCCTCCGCGGTCTCGCGGAAGCCCCCGCTGTAGCTGGCCTGGATGCCGATGCGCACGTGCCCTCCCGGGGTCGTCGGCGCCCTCGTCGGCGCCGGGCACGACCGTATCGGCGGTCCCTCAGAGCGGGCGGACCACCCCGACGACGTGCGTGACCACGCGCACGCCGTCGACGTCGGTGGGCACGAGGCCGGCCGCCACCGGGTCGGCGAGGTCCACCTTGACGACGTAGCCGGCGCCGCGCCGGGCGAGGCCGATCCCCACGACCTCGGGCACCCGGGCCAGCCGCGCGCTCAGGGCGCTCTTGGCGGCGCGGGCGGAGGCTCGATCGGTCACCCCTCCATGGTGCGCCACTCCCCGCCTCCGGGACAGAGCGAGGGCCCTGTTCTCCCCACCTTTCGCGAGCTCGACGCGGGATCGGGGGGAGAGGCCGTCAGCCGAGCCACTGGACGCCGAGGACGTCCAGGACGGTCGACAGCGGGCTGGCGTAGGTCACCCCGCCGCCGTGTGCTCCGCCCACCTCGCTGCCGGCGAAGAGGAGCGCGAGCGGCGCGCGGTCGGAGCTCCGCCAGATGACCGAGCCGCTGTCCCCGCCGGCGCTGAACGTCCCGGCCGTGCCCTCGATCTCGATCTGCCCGTCGAAGGTGTGCACGGCGTCGTCGTACTGCACCGCGACGCCGTCGACCTCCACGGCCGTGATCCGTCCGCGGGTGTGCCCGGTCGTCCGGCCGATCTTCTCCACGGCCTCGTCCGGGTCGACCTCCTCGCCGTGGGCCACCACGGCCGCGAGCGGACCGCCGGGGTAGGCGGCCGGGTCGTGCTCGACGCCCTCGTCGAGCGCCGCCACGGCGGCGTCGACGAGGTCGCGACCGCCGCTGAACCGCTCGAAGGCGGTGAGGCGCGCCACCCGGTCTGCGGCGGTGCCCCGGTCGGCCGGGCCCGGCTGCAGCGCGGCGTCGCCGGGCAGGGCGGCGCCGCCGGCCGCGAGCACGTGGTTGTTCGACAGGATCGCCGGTCGCCCGCCGTGGCGGACGAAACCGCCCAGCGTGCCGGCGGTGACCGCGGGGTGCCCGACCGACAGCCCCGGCCGCAGCGGGCGGACGCGCCGCTGCAGGTCCGCCGGGGAGACCGCGGGCGCGCCGGCGGGGGAGGGGAGGGCCCGGACGGGCCCGATGACCCGGACGTCGACCTGGGCGCGGACGGCGTCCGCCACCCCGGTGAGCAGGATCGCGGCATCGGCCGGCGTCGCGACGCGGATCGCCAGCCGCGCCTGGCCCGGACCCGACAGGGCCAGCCCCAGCGCGGGTCGGAACCACGACCGCCCGGGCGCCAGCCCGCGGGCGCCGACCGGCTCCTGCCAGCCGGCGATCCGGGCACCCAGCCGCGCCTTGAGCTCCCGCGCCGAGTCGATCTGCACCGTTCCCCCTCGCTCCCCGGACCGTCGCCGAGGGTGATCTTCCTGGGACCGACCGTAGGGTGGCGGTACGACAGTCCGGTGGCTGCCGCCGCGACGCCCGGGCCGGTACAGTCCCCTCCGACCGCCGGGCACCGGCCGGTCCGCCGCCGGGAATGAACCGGCGCGCGCGGTGTTGGAACGGGTGGTCGCCGCTGTGAGCGGCGTCGCCTGCGTCGACATGGGGACCCGGTTTGCACCGGCCCTTTCGGCGCGGGTATCGTGGTCAGCCGTGCCCAGGGTGCCCTGGGCCTGCTCCCGTTCGCGGTGCGCTCGCCGACAGGTTGGTGGCGCCGAGTCGCGGGGGGCGACCGATCCGGTTGGCAGCGCCGACCGGTCCCGGGAACGGCGACACGCCCGACCGCGGGGACCGGTGGTGGCCCGCGGCCCGGATCGGGTACGGCCCCGGCAGGACCGGCACCCGGCACGACAGAGCACCGACCGACAGCACGACCCAGCGCAGGTAGGAGATCCAGGCCCCCCATGCCCACGATCAACCAGCTGGTCCGCAAGGGCCGCGAGGACAAGGTCGAGAAGACCAAGACCCCGGCGTTGAAGGGTTCCCCTCAGCGCCGCGGCGTGTGCACCCGCGTGTACACGACGACGCCGAAGAAGCCGAACTCGGCGCTGCGCAAGGTCGCCCGCGTCCGCCTCACCAGTGGCATCGAGGTCACCGCCTACATCCCCGGTGTCGGCCACAACCTGCAGGAGCACTCGATGGTGCTCGTGCGTGGTGGTCGTGTGAAGGACCTCCCGGGTGTTCGATACAAGATCATCCGCGGGTCGCTGGACACCCAGGGTGTCCGCAACCGCAAGCAGGCTCGCAGCCGGTACGGCGCGAAGAAGGAGAAGAGCTGACATGCCCCGCAAGGGTCCCGCTCCCCGCCGTCCGCTCGTCGCCGACCCGGTGTACCAGTCGCCGCTGGTCACCCAGCTGGTGAACAAGGTGCTGGTCGACGGCAAGCGCTCCGTCGCCGAGGCGATCGTCTACGGCGCCCTCGAGGGCTGCCGCGACAAGACCGACACCGACCCGGTCGTGACGCTCAAGCGCGCGCTGGACAACGTCAAGCCGGCGCTCGAGGTCCGCAGCCGCCGCGTCGGCGGTGCGACCTACCAGGTCCCGGTCGAGGTCCGCGCCTCCCGCAGCACCACCCTCGGCCTGCGCTGGCTGATCCAGTACAGCCGCGCCCGCCGGGAGAAGACGATGACCGAGCGCCTCATGAACGAGCTGCTCGACGCGAGCAACGGCCTGGGAGCCGCGGTCAAGCGCCGCGAGGACACCCACAAGATGGCCGAGTCGAACAAGGCCTTCGCGCACTACCGCTGGTAGTCGCCCCCCCGCCGGCCCGGCCGGCACCCGCGGCCGGCGGGCAGTCCGGGCCACCCCCGGACACCCGCGCGGACCGAACCGAAGAGGAGAGAAGAGATGGCCAGCAACGAGGCCCAGCTCGCCAGGACCCGCAACATCGGGATCATGGCGCACATCGACGCCGGCAAGACCACGACGACCGAGCGCATCCTCTTCTACACCGGGATCAACTACAAGATCGGTGAGGTCCACGACGGCGCGGCCACGATGGACTGGATGGAGCAGGAGCAGGAGCGCGGCATCACCATCACGTCGGCCGCGACGAAGTGCAGCTGGAACGACCACGACATCAACATCATCGACACCCCCGGGCACGTCGACTTCACCGTCGAGGTGGAGCGGTCGCTGCGGGTGCTCGACGGTGCGGTGGCCGTCTACGACGGGGTCGCCGGCGTGGAGCCGCAGACGGAGCAGGTGTGGCGGCAGGCCGAGAAGTACGGCGTCCCGCGGATGTGCTTCGTCAACAAGCTCGACCGCACGGGTGCGGACTTCTTCCGCTGCGTCGACATGATGGTCGACCGGCTCGCCGCCAACCCGGCCGTGCTGCAGCTGCCGATCGGGGCCGAGGCCGACTTCATCGGCGTCGTCGACCTGGTGCAGATGCGCGCGCTCACCTGGCGCGGTGAGACCAAGATGGGCGAGGACTACGCCGTCGAGGAGATCCCCGCCGAGCTCGCCGACCAGGCCGCCGAGTACCGCGAGAAGCTGCTCGAGACGATCGCCGAGACCGACGACGACCTCATGGAGGCCTACCTCGGCGGCGAGGAGATCACCGTCGAGCGCCTCAAGGCCGCGATCCGCAAGGCGACCATCACCGCCCAGGTGAACCCGGTCCTGACCGGGACCGCGTTCAAGAACAAGGGCGTGCAGCCGCTGCTCGACGCGGTCGTCGACTACCTGCCCAGCCCGCTGGACATCGAGGCGATCGTCGGCACCGCGCTCGACGGTGAGACCGAGGTCCTGCGGCACGCGGACGAGGACGAGCCGTTCTCCGCGCTGGCGTTCAAGATCCAGACCGACCAGCACCTGGGCAAGCTGACCTACATCCGCGTGTACTCCGGGAAGCTCTCCTCCGGTTCGCCGGTGCTCAACAGCACCAAGGACCGCAAGGAGCGGATCGGCAAGATCTACCAGATGCACGCCAACAAGCGCGAGGAGCGCGAGGGCGTGGGCGCCGGCCAGATCGTCGCCGTCGTCGGGCTGAAGCAGACCACCACGGGTGACACCCTCTGCGACCCGCAGAACCCGGTCATCCTGGAGTCGATGACCTTCCCGGCCCCGGTCATCTCGGTCGCCATCGAGCCGAAGACCAAGGGCGACCAGGAGAAGCTCGGCACCGCCATCCAGAAGCTGGCCGAGGAGGACCCGACCTTCCAGGTGCGCCTCGACGAGGAGACCGGCCAGACCGTCATCTCCGGCATGGGCGAGCTGCACCTGGAGATCCTCGTCGACCGCATGCGGCGAGAGTTCAAGGTCGAGGCCAACGTCGGCAAGCCGCAGGTGGCCTACCGCGAGACGATCCGCAAGGCCGTCGAGAAGG
Organism: Trujillonella humicola; assembly: GCF_046233715.1. Lineage (NCBI taxonomy): Bacteria > Bacillati > Actinomycetota > Actinomycetes > Geodermatophilales > Geodermatophilaceae > Trujillonella > Trujillonella humicola. Next base: position 93,315 of record NZ_JBJNRJ010000002.1, read on the forward strand.
TCGACTACACCCACAAGAAGCAGACCGGTGGGTCCGGCCAGTTCGCCAAGGTCCAGGTCACCCTCGAGCCGCTGGAGATCAGCGGCGACTCGGCGACCTACGAGTTCGTCAACGCCGTCACCGGTGGTCGCGTGCCGAAGGAGTACATCCCCTCGGTCGACCAGGGCATGCAGGACGCCATGCAGTACGGCATCCTCGCCGGCTACCCGATGGTGGGCGTCAAGGCGACCCTCATCGACGGCCAGTACCACGAGGTCGACTCCTCGGAGATGGCCTTCAAGATCGCCGGCTCGATGGTCTTCAAGGAGGCCGCCCGCAAGGCCAGCCCGGCCCTGCTCGAGCCGATGATGGCCGTCGAGGTCGTCACCCCCGAGGACTACATGGGTGACGTCATCGGCGACCTGAACTCCCGGCGCGGGACGATCCAGGCGATGGAGGAGCGCTCCGGCGCCCGCGTCGTCCGGGCCCTGGTCCCGCTCTCGGAGATGTTCGGCTACGTGGGCGACCTGCGCAGCCGCACCCAGGGGCGGGCGAGCTACACCATGGTGTTCGACTCGTACGCCGAGGTCCCGCAGAACGTCGCCAAGGAGATCATCGCCAAGGCGACCGGCGAGTGACCCGCCGGGCGAAGCCCATCCGCCCGGCACCCCCCAGCAACCCCACCCCAGAGTTCGCGCACGACTGCGACACCACGAGGAGAGGAACCCAGTGGCCAAGGCCAAGTTCGAGCGGACCAAGCCGCACGTCAACATCGGCACCATCGGGCACATCGACCACGGGAAGACCACCCTGACCGCGGCGATCACCAAGGTGCTGCACGACAAGTACCCGGACCTCAACGAGGCGTCGGCCTTCGACCAGATCGACAAGGCGCCCGAGGAGAAGGCCCGCGGCATCACGATCTCGATCGCCCACGTCGAGTACCAGACGGAGAACCGTCACTACGCGCACGTCGACTGCCCCGGGCACGCCGACTACATCAAGAACATGATCACCGGTGCCGCGCAGATGGACGGCGCCATCCTCGTGGTCGCCGCCACCGACGGCCCGATGCCGCAGACCAAGGAGCACGTGCTCCTGGCCCGCCAGGTCGGCGTCCCCTACATCGTCGTGGCGCTGAACAAGGCCGACATGGTCGACGACGAGGAGATCCTCGAGCTCGTCGAGCTGGAGGTCCGCGAGCTGCTGTCCGAGTACGAGTTCCCGGGCGACGACGTCCCCGTGGTCCGCGTCTCGGCGCTGAAGGCCCTCGAGGGCGACGCCGAGTGGGGCGACAAGCTCATGGAGCTGATGAACGCCGTCGACACCGCGATCCCGGAGCCGGAGCGCGACATCGACAAGCCGTTCCTCATGCCCGTCGAGGACGTCTTCACCATCACCGGCCGCGGCACCGTCGTGACCGGTCGCGTGGAGCGCGGCATCGTCAAGGTGTCGGAGGAGGTCGAGATCGTCGGCATCCGCCCGACCTCGACCAAGACCACCGTCACCGGCGTGGAGATGTTCCGCAAGCTGCTCGACCAGGGCCAGGCCGGTGACAACGTCGGTCTGCTCCTGCGCGGCATCAAGCGCGAGGACGTCGAGCGCGGCCAGGTCGTCGTGAAGCCGGGGTCCATCACCCCGCACACGAACTTCGAGGCCTCGGTCTTCATCCTCTCCAAGGACGAGGGTGGCCGGCACACGCCGTTCTTCAACAACTACCGTCCGCAGTTCTACTTCCGGACGACGGACGTGACGGGCGTCGTGACGCTGCCCGCCGGCACCGAGATGGTCATGCCCGGCGACAACACCGAGATGACGGTCGAGCTGATCCAGCCGATCGCCATGGAGGAAGGCCTCAAGTTCGCCATCCGCGAGGGTGGCCGGACCGTGGGCGCCGGTCGCGTCACCAAGATCAACAAGTAGCACCCGCGGACGGGCGGCTGCCGGACCGGCGGCCGCCCGTCTCCCGGGTCCGGGCTCCCGCTCGTGCTCGGACCCACCACAGACAGACTTACGATCGGCAGGAGCGAGACAAGGCGATGGCGGGACAGAAGATCCGCATCCGGCTGAAGGCCTACGACCACGAGGCCATCGATGCCTCGGCGCGGCGCATCGTGGACACGGTGACGAAGACCGGAGCGCGCGTCGTCGGCCCGGTGCCGCTGCCGACGGAGAAGAACGTGTACTGCGTCATCCGGTCCCCGCACAAGTACAAGGACTCGCGGGAGCACTTCGAGATGCGCACGCACAAGCGCCTCATCGACATCCTCGACCCGACGCCGAAGACGGTCGACGCGCTCATGCGCATCGACCTGCCGGCCTCGGTCGACGTCAACATCCAGTAAGGGGGAGTCATGGCGAGCAACTTCCGCGGACTCCTCGGCGAGAAGCTGGGCATGACCCAGGTCTTCGACGAGAACAACCGCATCGTGCCGGTGACCGTCGTCAAGGCGGGGCCGTGCGTGGTCACCCAGGTGCGCACCCCCGAGGTCGACGGCTACTCGGCCGTCCAGCTCGGGTTCGGGGAGATCGACCCCCGCAAGGTGAACAAGCCCGAGGGCGGCCACTTCGCCAAGGCCGGCGTCACGCCGCGCCGCCACGTGGTGGAGCTGCGTACCAACGACGCCTCCACCTACACCGTCGGCCAGGAGCTGACGGCCGAGGTGTTCGACGGCGTCGCCAAGGTCGACGTCATCGGCACCAGCAAGGGCAAGGGCACCGCGGGCGTCATGAAGCGGCACGGCTTCAAGGGCCTCGGCGCCGCGCACGGCACCCAGCGCAAGCACCGCTCGCCCGGCTCGATCGGTGGGGCCTCGACCCCCGGCCGGGTCTTCAAGGGCCTGCGGATGGCCGGCCGCATGGGCGCGGTCAAGACGACGACGCTCTCGCTGGTCGTCCACAAGGTGGACACCGAGCGCGGGCTGCTGCTGATCAAGGGCGCCATCCCCGGCCCGAAGGGCGGCCTCGTGCTCGTCCGCTCGGCCGTCAAGGGCGGTCCCGTGGGGAGTGACGACCAGTGACCCAGTCCACTGAGGCCCGGACCGACCGACAGGTCGACGTCCGGACGCCGGCGGGCGAGACCTCCGGCAGCGTGACGCTGCCCGGTGAGCTCTTCGACGCCAACGCCAACGTCTCGCTGATGCACCAGGTCGTGGTGGCCCAGCTGGCCGCCGCGCGCCAGGGCACGCACGCCACCAAGACGCGCGGGCGGGTCAGCGGCGGTGGCACCAAGCCGTACCGCCAGAAGGGCACCGGTCGCGCCCGGCAGGGCTCGATCCGCGCGCCGCAGTTCACCGGCGGTGGCACGGTCCACGGGCCGCAGCCGCGTGACTACACCCAGCGGACCCCCAAGAAGATGAAGGCCGCCGCCCTCCGTGGCGCCCTGTCCGACCGGGCCCGCGAGGACCGCGTGCACGTGATCACCACCTTCGTCGAGGGCGACGCCCCGAAGACGAAGGAGGCGCTCAAGGCGCTCGACGCCGTGACCTCGGCCAAGCGCGTGCTCGTGGTGCTCGACCGCGACGACGTCCTCAACTGGGTCAGCCTGCGCAACGAGCCCCGGGTGCACCTGCTGGAGGCCGGGCAGCTGAACACCTACGACGTGCTGGTCGCCGACGAGGTGGTCTTCACCGAGGCCGCGCTCGCCGAGTTCGTCGCGGGCCCGGCCCGCAAGGCCGACAAGCCCGACCTGTCGACGCACGAGACGCCGGGCGGCGTCCCGTCGATCGCGCCGGCCGCGGGCGAGGGCACGGTCGAGGTGTCCGGCTCCGCCGGTGCCGCCGCGGCCGCCGCGCCGAAGCGGGCGCCGAAGGACGGGGATCCGGCTCCGGCCTCCGCGGCCGAGGCCGCGTCGGCGCCGGCCGAGCAGGCCGCCGCCGCCAACGCCGGTCCCGACGCCACCGCCCCGAGCGACGAGGCGACCGGCCAGGACGGCACCACCGACACTGCCGAGGAGGAGAAGGCGTGACCTTCCGCGACCCCCGGGACGTCCTGCTCGCGCCGGTCATCTCGGAGAAGAGCTACGGGCTCCTGGACGAGAACCAGTACACGTTCCTGGTCCACCCGGATGCCAACAAGACGCAGATCAAGATCGCCGTGGCGCAGGTCTTCAACGTGAAGGTCCTCGACGTCAACACGATCAACCGTCAGGGCAAGAAGAAGCGCAGCCGGGGCAACCGGATGGGCAAGCGCCCCGACACCAAGCGCGCCATCGTCTCGCTCGCCCCCGGCGACCGCATCGAGATCTTCGGCGGTCCCGGCGCCTGAGGCGCCGTGACCGATCCGGACCAGAGATATAGAGGACTCCAGTCAGATGGCTATCCGCAAGTACAAGCCGACGACGCCGGGCCGCCGCGGCTCGAGCGTCGCCGACTTTGCTGAGGTCACCCGTGACCATCCCGAGAAGTCGCTGGTCCGGCCGCTGCACGGCCGCGGCGGGCGCAACGTGCACGGGAAGGTGACGGCCCGCCACCAGGGTGGCGGGCACAAGCGCGCCTACCGGCTCATCGACTTCCGTCGCGCCGACAAGGACGGCGTGCCGGCGAAGGTCGCGCACATCGAGTACGACCCGAACCGGACGTCGCGCATCGCGCTGCTGCACTTCGCCGACGGCGAGAAGCGCTACATCATCGCGCCGGCCCGGTTGAAGCAGGGCGACACGGTGGAGTGCGGCCCCGCCGCCGACATCAAGCCGGGCAACAACCTGCCGCTGCGGAACATCCCGGTCGGCACCGTGGTCCACGCCATCGAGCTCCGTCCCGGTGGCGGCGCCAAGATCGCCCGGTCGGCGGGGACCAGCGTCCAGCTCGTCGCCCGTGAGGGCCGGTTCGCCCAGCTGCGCATGCCGTCGGGCGAGATCCGCAACGTCGACGTGCGCTGCCGCGCCACCGTCGGCGAGGTGGGCAACGCCGAGCAGTCGAACATCAACTGGGGCAAGGCCGGCCGCATGCGGTGGAAGGGCAAGCGCCCGACCGTCCGCGGTGTCGCCATGAACCCGGTGGACCACCCGCACGGTGGTGGTGAGGGCAAGACCTCCGGTGGGCGCCACCCGGTGAACCCGAAGGGCAAGCCCGAGGGCCGCACGCGCAAGCGCAAGGCCTCGGACTCCATGATCGTGCGCCGCCGGCGTACCAACAAGAAGCGCTGAGCGGGTAGAGGAGCTCGACAGACATGCCACGCAGCCTGAAGAAGGGCCCGTTCGTCGACGACCACCTGCTCGCGAAGGTGGACGCCCAGAACGAGAAGGGCACCAAGAACGTCATCCGCACCTGGTCGCGGCGCTCGACGATCATCCCCGACATGCTCGGGCACACGATCGCCGTGCACGACGGCCGCAAGCACGTCCCGGTCTTCGTGACCGAGGCGATGGTCGGGCACAAGCTCGGCGAGTTCGCGCCCACGCGCACCTTCCGTGGGCACGTCAAGGACGACCGCCGGTCGCGGCGCGGCTGACGGCGAGGAGATCCCAGAGATGACTTCCCAGTTGGGGCAGGAGACGCCGGTCGCCCGGGCCACCGCCCGGTTCGTCCGCGTCACCCCCATGAAGGCACGCCGGGTGGTGGACCTGATCCGCTACCTGCCGACCGACGAGGCCCTGGCCCTGCTGCGCTTCGCGCCGCAGGCCGCCAGCGAGCCGGTGGCCAAGGTGGTGGCCAGTGCCGTCGCCAACGCCGAGCACAACCTGCAGCTCGACCGCAACGCGCTGGTCGTCAGCGCCGCGTTCGTCGACGAGGGTCCGACGCTCAAGCGGATCCGTCCGCGGGCGCAGGGCCGGGCGTTCCGCATCAACAAGCGGACCAGCCACATCACCATCGAGGTGAGCGAGGTCGCCGGCAGCGCCGAGCTCGCGCAGAAGTCGCGCAAGGCGCGCCGGGACACCGGCCAGACCGGCCCCGCGACCCAGCAGAAGAGCAACACGAGGGGAGGGACCCGCTAGTGGGTCAGAAGGTCAACCCGCACGGGTTCCGGCTCGGCATCACCACCGACTACAAGTCCCGGTGGTACGCCGACAAGCTGTACAAGGACTACGTCAAGGAAGACGTCGCCATCCGCAAGCTCATGTCCAAGGGCATGGAGCGGGCCGGCATCTCCAAGGTCGAGATCGAGCGCACCCGTGACCGGGTCCGCGTCGACATCCACACCGCGCGCCCGGGCATCGTCATCGGTCGCCGCGGCGCCGAGGCCGACCGCATCCGCGGTGAGCTGGAGAAGCTCACCGGCAAGCAGGTCCAGCTGAACATCCTCGAGGTGAAGAACCCCGAGGCCGACGCGCAGCTGGTCGCCCAGGGTGTCGCCGAGCAGCTGTCCAGCCGGGTCAGCTTCCGCCGCGCCATGCGCAAGGCCATGCAGTCGGCCCAGCGCAGCCCGCAGGTGAAGGGCATCCGGGTGCAGTGCTCCGGTCGCCTGGGCGGCACCGAGATGAGCCGGTCGGAGTTCTACCGCGAGGGCCGCGTGCCGCTGCACACCCTGCGCGCGAACATCGACTACGGCATCTACGAGGCCCGCACCACGTTCGGCCGCATCGGCGTCAAGGTGTGGATCTACAAGGGCGACGTGAGCGGCTCGCGGGCCGAGCGCGAGGCCCTCGAGGCCCTGGCCGCACGCCAGCAGCGTCGCGAGCGCGCGCAGCGCCCGCAGCGCCGCTCGGGTTCCAGCGGGACCACCGCCGGCGGGACCGAGGCCGGCCGCGCGGCCGCCGAGGGCACCGGGCCGGTGGCGGACACCACCGAGGCCGTCGTCGCGCAGACGTCGGGCGAGGCCCCGGAGACGACGGTCGCCGAGCTGGCCGGTCCGGAGGCCACCAGTGCCGCCGAGACGGCCGCCGAGGCGACGTCCACCGAGGCGACGGCATCCGAGAACCAGGAGAGCTGAGCCATGCTCATCCCACGGCGCGTCAAGCACCGCAAGCAGCACCACCCGAGCCGCTCCGGCCGGGCCAAGGGCGGCACCGCGATCAACTTCGGTGACTACGCCATCCAGGCCCTGGAGCCGGCCTACGTGACCAACCGGCAGATCGAGTCCGCCCGTATCGCCATGACGCGGCACATCCGCCGTGGCGGCAAGGTGTGGATCTCCATCTACCCGGACCGCCCGCTGACCAAGAAGCCGGCCGAGACCCGCATGGGCTCGGGCAAGGGCTCGCCCGAGTGGTGGGTGGCCAACGTGAAGCCGGGCCGGGTGCTCTTCGAGCTCTCCGGCGTGGCCGAGCCGGTCGCTCGCGAGGCCATGCGCCGGGCCATCCACAAGCTGCCCATGAAGTGCCGCTTCATCACGCGTGAAGGAGAGGTGTGATGGCCGCCGGTCTGACCGCTCCGGAGCTGCGCGAGCTCTCTGTCGACGAGCTCGCCTCGCGGCTGCGCGAGTCCAAGGAAGAACTGTTCAACCTGCGGTTCCAGGTGGCCACCGGCCAGCTGGACAACAACCGGCGGCTGCAGACCGTCCGCCGCGACATCGCGCGGATCTACACGATCATGCGTGAGCGCGAGCTGGGCCTGTCGGTCGCCCCGAGCGAGGGTGTGGCATGAGCGAGTCCCAGTCGGCGACCGCCAACGAAGCGACCGCGTCGGGCCCCGGGCTGGCCGGGCGCGGCTACCGCAAGGTCCGGGAGGGCCTCGTCGTCAGCGACAAGATGGAGAAGACCATCGTCGTCGAGGTCGAGGACCGGGTGAAGCACGGCCTGTACGGCAAGGTCATCCGCCGGACGAGCAAGCTGAAGGCCCACGACGAGCAGGGGATCGCCGGCATCGGCGACCGCGTGCAGATCATGGAGACCCGGCCGACGTCGGCCACCAAGCGGTGGCGGCTGGTCGAGGTCCTCGAGAAGGCGAAGTGATCCCCGGGCGGGGCCTCGCGTGAGCGGGGTCCCGCCGACCGGCCCTCCGGGGTCGTGTCCGGAGCAGGTACTCTGGACGACTGGCGCCGCCCGCGGGTGCGCGCCGCATCCCGGTACCTCGTGACGGTCAGCACCGGCGGCCCCGCTGCCGGTGCGTCCGCACGTGGGTATCGGACAGCCGGTTCACCGATCCGGCCCGGCTGTCACCACTGAGAATGGGAGTAGGACGTGATCCAGCAGGAGTCGCGACTGCGGGTCGCCGACAACACGGGTGCCAAGGAGATCCTCTGCATCCGTGTCCTCGGCGGGTCCGGGCGACGCTACGCGGGCATCGGTGACGTCATCGTCGCCACCGTGAAGGACGCGCTGCCGGGTGCCGGTGTGAAGAAGGGCGACGTCGTCAAGGCCGTCGTCGTGCGCACCGTGAAGGAGCGTCGGCGTCCCGACGGCTCCTACATCCGCTTCGACGAGAACGCCGCGGTGATCATCCGCGACAGCGGCGACCCGCGCGGCACGCGCATCTTCGGCCCCGTCGGCCGTGAGCTCCGCGACAAGCGCTTCATGCGGATCATCTCGCTCGCTCCGGAGGTGCTGTGAGCATGGCTGCCCACAAGAACGACAACGGCACGCGCAAGGCGCCGTCGATGAAGGTGAAGAAGGGCGACCAGGTCGTCGTCCTGTCCGGCAAGGACAAGGGCGCGAAGGGCCGCGTCATCGCCGCCTACCCGCAGACGCAGAAGGTGCTCGTCGAGGGCGTCGGCCGGGTCAAGAAGCACACCCGGATCAGCTCCAACCAGCGCGGCGCCCAGCAGGGCGGGATCGTCACGCAGGAGGCTCCCATCCACGTGAGCAACGTGATGGTGATCGACTCCGAGGACAAGCCGACCCGGGTCGGTTACCGCAAGGACGAGGAAGGCCGCAGCATCCGGGTCTCGCGGCGCACCGGTAAGGACCTCTGACCGACATGAGCGCACCCACCCGTGAGCTGCCCCGCATGCTGGCCCGGTACCGCGACGAGATCGTGCCGGCGCTGCAGTCGGAGTTCGGCTTCGAGAACGTCATGCAGATCCCGCGGCTGACCAAGATCGTCGTCAACATGGGCGTCGGTGAGGCGACCCGTGACGCCAAGCTGATGGACGGCGCGGTCCGCGACCTCACCGCCATCACCGGCCAGAAGCCGGCCGTCGTCCGCGCCCGCAAGTCCATCGCGCAGTTCAAGCTCCGCGAGGGCATGCCGATCGGCGCCAAGGTCACGCTCCGCGGCGACCGCATGTGGGAGTTCCTGGACCGGCTGCTGTCGCTGGCCCTGCCCCGCATCCGCGACTTCCGCGGCCTGAACGCCAAGCAGTTCGACGGCCACGGCAACTACACGTTCGGCCTGACGGAGCAGTCGATGTTCCGCGAGATCGACGTCGACAAGATCGACCGGCCGCGCGGCATGGACATCACGCTGGTCACGACCGCGACCAACGACGACGAGGGACGCGAGCTGCTCCGGCTCCTCGGCTTCCCCTTCGCCGGCCAGCCCGTCGTTCCGACGACCCGCTGAGACCGGGCCGGACGAGAGAGCTAGAGGAGACGACATGGCCAAGAAGGCCCTGATCAACAAGGCGGCCCGCAAGCCGAAGTTCGCGGTCCGCGGCTACACCCGCTGCCAGCGCTGCGGTCGTCCGCACGCGGTGTTCCGCAAGTTCGGCCTCTGCCGGATCTGCCTGCGGGAGATGGCGCACGCCGGGGAGCTCCCCGGCGTCAGCAAGTCCTCCTGGTAACGGGAACACCTGACATGGCCGCCCTGCAGGGTCCCGTCGCGAGCGTGCGAGCGACGGGGGGCAGGGGGGTCCTTACCCGCCGAGAGGCCTGCGCGAGATCCGCGTGCGGAACCGCGGCGAGAGAGGCACGACACCCATGACGATGACCGACCCGATCGCGGACATGCTGACGCGGATCCGCAACGCCAACCAGGCGTACCACGACTCGACGACGATGCCGTCCTCCAAGCTGAAGACGCACATCGCCGAGATCCTCCAGCAGGAGGGGTACATCGCCGGCTGGCAGGTCAACGAGGTCGAGAAGGACGGCACCACCCGCAAGGAGCTGGTCGTCGACCTCAAGTACGGCCCCAACCGCGAGCGCAGCATCGCCGGAGTCCGGCGGGTGTCGAAGCCGGGCCTGCGCGTGTACGCCAAGTCGACCGCGCTGCCCAAGGTCCTCGGCGGACTCGGGGTGGCGATCATCTCCACCTCGACCGGCCTGCTGACCGACCGCCAGGCGAACAAGAAGGGCGTGGGTGGGGAAGTCCTCGCCTACGTCTGGTAAGAGGAGCGAGCAGAGATGTCACGGATCGGACGACTCCCGGTTCCGGTGCCCGGCGGCGTGGACGTCGCCATCGAGGGCCAGACCGTCAGCGTCAAGGGCCCCAAGGGCACCCTGTCCCACACCGTCGCCGCCCCGATCACGGTGGCGCGCGGTGAGGACGGCACGCTGCAGCTGGCCCGGCCGGACGACGAGCGGGAGAGCCGGGCCCTGCACGGGCTGTCGCGCACCCTCATCGCCAACATGATCACCGGCGTGACCGAGGGCTACACCAAGACCCTCGAGATCGTCGGCGTCGGCTACCGCGTCCAGGCCCGCGGGTCGGACCTCGAGTTCGCCCTGGGCTTCAGCCACCCGGTGCCGGTCAAGGCGCCGGAGGGCATCACGTTCACGGTCGAGTCGCCGACGCGCATCCGCGTCGCCGGCATCGACAAGCAGCAGGTGGGCCAGGTCGCGGCCAACATCCGCAAGCTGCGTCGCCCCGACCCGTACAAGGGTAAGGGCGTCCGCTACCAGGGTGAGGTCGTCAAGCGCAAGGTCGGGAAGACGGGTAAGTGATGGCACAGACCGAGAAGAGTGCTCGGGTCCACACGCCCGTGGGCACCGACGTCAGCACCGCGCGCCGGGTCTCCCGGCTGCGCCGGCACAACCGGCTGCGCAAGCGGGTCTCCGGCACGCCGGAGCGCCCGCGCCTGGTGGTCAAGCGCAGCTCGCGCCACATCCACGCCCAGGTCGTCGACGACACCGTGGGCCACACCCTGGTCAGCGCGTCCACGCTGGACGCCGGCCTGCGCGGCACGGAGGGCGACAAGTCCGCCCTGGCCCGCCAGGTCGGTGCGCTGGTCGCGGAGCGCGCGAAGGCGGCGGGGATCACCGCGGTCGTGTTCGACCGTGGCGGCAACCGCTACCAGGGCCGGATCGCCGCGCTGGCCGACGGCGCCCGCGAAGGCGGTCTGGACTTCTGATGACCAGCACGCACACCAACAGTGAGAGGGACGTCTGATGCCAGGACCACAGCGACGCGGCGGCGGCGCCGGCGGCGGTAACGACCGCCGCGACCGTCGTGACGGCGGGCGGGGGCCGGGCGGCGCTCCCGCCGAGAAGAGCAACTACATCGAGCGCGTGGTGGCCATCAACCGCGTGTCCAAGGTCGTCAAGGGTGGTCGGCGCTTCAGCTTCACCGCCCTGGTGATCGTGGGCGACGGCGACGGCACCGTGGGCGTCGGCTACGGCAAGGCCAAGGAGGTGCCCGCGGCGATCGCCAAGGGCGTCGAGGAGGCCAAGAAGCACTTCTACAAGGTGCCGCGCATCGCCAGCACCATCCCGCACCCGGTGCAGGGTGAGGCGGCCGCCGGTGTCGTGCTGCTCAAGCCGGCCAGCCCCGGTACCGGCGTCATCGCCGGTGGCCCGGTGCGCGCCGTCCTGGAGTGCGCCGGCATCCACGACGTGCTCTCGAAGAGCCTCGGCTCGTCGAACCCGATCAACATCGTGCACGCGACCATGCAGGCCCTGAAGGACCTGGTGCGTCCCGAGGAGATCGCGGCCCGCCGCGGTCTGCCCCTCGAGGACGTCGCTCCTGCCGCCATGCTGCGGGCGCGTGCGGGCCAGGGGGTCTGACATGGCTCAGCTGAAGGTCACCCAGATCCGGTCCGCGATCGGCACGAAGCCCAACCAGCGCCAGACGCTGCGCTCGCTGGGCCTCAAGCGGATCAACGACTCGGTCGTGCAGGAGGACCGTCCCGAGATCCGCGGGATGGTCGCGACGGTGCCGCACCTGGTCACCGTCGAGGAAATCTGAGCAGGGACACGCCATGACTCTCAAGGTCCACCACCTGCGCCCGGCCGAGGGCGCCCACACCAAGAAGACCCGGGTGGGTCGGGGTGAGGGCTCCAAGGGCAAGACGGCCGGCCGCGGCACCAAGGGCACCGGCGCCCGGGGCACCACCTCGGCGCGGTTCGAGGGTGGTCAGACGCCCCTGCACATGCGTCTGCCCAAGCTCTCGGGCTTCAAGAACCCGAACAAGGTCGTGTTCCAGGTCGTCAACCTCGACCGGATCGCGGCGCTCTTCCCGCAGGGCGGCACCGTCGACGTCGACGCGCTGGTCGAGGCCGGCGCCGTGCGTCGCGGCCAGCTGGTCAAGGTGCTCGGCACCGGCGAGCTCGGTGGCGTGGCGGTGGACGTGTCCGCCCACGCCTTCTCGTCGTCGGCCGCCCAGAAGATCACCGCGGCCGGGGGCAGCACCACGGTCCTCTGAGCAGCCCAGGACCCCCGGGGCGCGCCTGCTGACACCCAGGCGTGCGCTCCGGGGGTCGTCTGCTGCTCAGGACCTCGCAGGCACCACACCCGGACGCCCTGCAGGGACCCGCCGCGAGCCTGCGAGCGGTGGGGAGCAGGGAGGTCCGTACACTCACACGACCGACTCGGGGAGGGCACGTGCTGCAGGCGTTCGCCGCGGCGTTCCGGACGCCAGACCTCCGGCGCAAGATCCTCTTCTCCCTGGGGGTCATCGCCATCTACCGGCTGGGCGCGGCCGTGCCCGGCCCCGGCGTGTCCGTCGAGGCCATCAACAGCTGCCTCGAGGCCGCCCAGAACTCCAGCCAGCGGGACATCTACTCGCTGGTCAACCTGTTCTCCGGCGGTGCGCTGCTGCGGCTGTCGGTCTTCGCGCTGGGCATCATGCCCTACATCACGGCCAGCATCATCGTGCAGCTGCTCGTGGTGGTCATCCCGCGGTTCGAGCAGCTGAAGAAGGAAGGGCAGTCGGGTCAGGCCAAGCTGACCCAGTACACCCGGTACCTGACGATCGCGCTCGCCGTGCTGCAGAGCACCGGCATCATCGCGCTGGCCCGCAGCGGTCAGCTGTTCCCGGGCTGCAACCGCGACATCATCCCGTCGGACTCCATCTGGGCCACGGTCATCCTGGTCATCGCCCTGACCGCCGGCACCGCCGTGATCATGTGGCTCGGTGAGCTGCTGACGGAGAAGGGGATCGGCAACGGCATGTCCGTGCTGATCTTCACGTCGATCGCCGCCCGCATCCCGGCCGAGGGCGGGTCCATCCTGCAGACCCGCGGCGGCATCGTGTTCGCGCTGATCTGCCTGCTGGCCCTGGTCATCATCGCGTCGGTCGTCTACGTCGAGCAGGCGCAGCGGCGCATCCCGGTCCAGTACGCCAAGCGCATGGTCGGCCGCCGCATGTACGGCGGGACGTCGACCTACCTGCCGCTCAAGGTGAACCAGGCCGGCGTCATCCCGGTCATCTTCGCCTCGTCGCTGCTGTACCTCCCGCAGCTCATCACGCAGCTGCAGGGCGACGAGACCGGCGTCGTCCGGCGGTTCTTCGAGAACTACGTCATCAACCAGAGCAGCTGGGCGCACATCGCCATCTACTTCGGCCTGATCGTCTTCTTCACGTACTTCTACGTGTCGATCACGTTCAACCCCGAGGAGCGCGCCGACGACATGAAGCGCTACGGCGGCTTCATCCCGGGCATCCGGCCCGGGCGGCCCACCGCGGAGTACCTGCAGTACGTGCTCTCCCGGATCACCCTCCCCGGGTCGATCTACCTGGGGACCGTGGCAGTCTTGCCCAACCTGTTCCTCTCGGTGACGCAGGAGGGGCAGAACCAGAACTTCCCGTTCGGCGGGACGGCGGTGCTCATCATGGTCGGAGTGGGGTTGGAGACGGTGAAGCAGATCGAGACGCAACTGAACCAGCGCAACTACGAAGGGTTCTTGAAGTAGTGCGCGTCGTGCTGCTCGGCCCTCCGGGCGCGGGCAAGGGGACCCAGGCCCAGATCATCGCCGGGCAGCTCGGGGCGCCCGCGATCTCGACCGGTGACATCTTCCGCGCCAACGTCAGCGGCCGGACCGAGCTGGGCCTGCAGGCCAAGACCTTCATGGACGCCGGGGACCTGGTCCCCGACGAGATCACCGTGGCGATGGTCAGGGACCGGCTGGCCGAGCCCGATGCCAAGGCCGGCTTCCTGCTCGACGGTTTCCCGCGGACCATCGCCCAGGCCGAGCAGCTGCGCGAGTCCCTCGCCGAGCTCGGTCACGGGCTGGACCGCGTCCTCGAGCTCGTGGTGGACGAGGACGAGCTGGTGCGCCGGCTGTCCGGGCGCCGCATGCTCGTCGACGGCGAGTGGGTGCAGCGCGAGGACGACAAGCCGGAGACCGTGCGGCACCGTCTGGCGGTGTACCGGGCGCAGACCGCGCCGCTCTCGGGCTTCTACGAGGGCGAGGGGCTGCTGGCCCGGATCGACGCGATCGGCAGCGTCGAGGAGGTCACCGCGCGCGCCCTGGAGGCGCTGGGGCGCAGCCCCGAGGGCGGGGCAGCGCCGCAGGGCGCCCGGTAGGCGCACGGCGCACATGTCGGCCGGGATCCTGCGCCGCCTGCCCCTGCTGGCGAAGTGGAGTGGACGGATGATCCAGATCAAGACGCCGCACGAGCTCGAGCTCATGCGTGCGGCCGGGCTCGTGGTGGCCGGGGCGCTGGCGGCGGTGCGTGCCGCGGTGCGCCCCGGCGTGACCACCGGCGAGCTCGACGCCATCGCCGAGGACGCCATCCGCAGCAAGGGGGCGATCCCCTCGTTCCTCGGCTACCACGGGTTCACCGGCAGCATCTGCGCCTCGATCAACGACGAGATCGTCCACGGCATCCCGAACTCCGGACGCGCGCTCGCGCCCGGCGACAACATCTCGATCGACTGCGGCGCGATCCTCGACGGGTGGCACGGCGACTCCGCCGTCACCGTCACGGTGGGGGAGCCCTCGCCGCAGGACGCGGCCCTGATGGCCGTGACCGAACGCTCGATGTGGGCGGGCCTGGCGGCCGCGGTGGCCGGCAACCGGCTGACCGACATCAGCCACGCGGTCGAGCAGGTGGTCACCGCCGAGGCGCACCCGTACGGGATCGTCGACCACTACGGCGGGCACGGCATCGGCACCGAGATGCACCAGGACCCGCACGTGCTCAACTACGGGCGACCAGGCCGCGGCCCTCGCCTCGTGCCGGGACTGGCGCTGGCGATCGAGCCGATGGTGACCGTGGGCGACCCGGCCACCGTCGAATTGGAGGACGGCTGGACGGTCGTCACCAAGGACGGCTCCCGCGCCGCGCACTTCGAGCACACCGTCGCCGTCACGCCGGAGGGCCCGTGGGTCCTCACGGCCGAGGACGGCGGACTCGCCGGCCTGGCCCCCTTCGGCATCACGCCCCGTCACTGACCCGCCTGCAGGGGTCGCCGCGCGTGCGAGTGGCGGGGAGCACGGCCCCGTCCCGGAGGGCGGGTTGGAGAGGTCCGCAGGGGCGGGGTACAGTGAACGACGGCGTTCGCGCCGTCCTGTCGTCGTGCTGTGGCCGCATGACGCGGGGCGCCCTCGCGAGAATGCCTGTGCACCACCTGTTCAGCAACCACCACACACCGTCGCGCCGGTCTCCGGCGTGGGCGGAGACCGAGTCAGGGAGGCCGTGTAGGGCATGGCGAAGAAGGACGGGGCCATCGAGGTCGAGGGTCGCGTCGTCGAGCCGCTGCCCAACGCGATGTTCCGGGTGGAGCTGCAGAACGGGCACCGGGTGCTCGCCCACATCAGCGGCAAGATGCGGCAGCACTACATCCGCATCCTGCCCGAGGACCGCGTGGTCGTGGAGCTCTCGCCCTACGACCTGACCCGCGGTCGCATCGTCTACCGGTACAAGTAACCGCCGCGTCGCGGCGCCCGATCCCGGGTGCGACCGCGACCGGCTCACGATCGACAGGAATGAGGGGCGGCACCGGTGAAGGTCCAGCCGTCGGTGAAGAAGATCTGCGACAAGTGCAAGGTGATCCGCCGGCACGGCCGGGTCATGGTCATCTGCGACAACGCCCGCCACAAGCAGCGGCAGGGCTGAGGGAGTACCTGAGACATGGCACGACTGGCTGGCGTCGACCTGCCCCGCGAGAAGCGGATGGAGATCGCGCTCACCTACATCTACGGGATCGGCAAGGCCCACGCCAAGGAGACCCTGGCCGCGACGGGCGTCAGCCCCGACCTGCGCGCCAGGGACCTCAGCGACGAGGACCTGCTGAAGCTGCGCGACTACATCGACGAGCACTTCCGCGTCGAGGGTGACCTGCGCCGCGAGGTGGCCGCCGACATCCGCCGCAAGGTGGAGATCGGCTGCTACCAGGGCCTGCGCCACCGCCGGGGGCTGCCCGTCCACGGTCAGCGCACCCGGACCAACGCGCGCTCGAGCAAGGGCCCGCGCAAGACCATCGCCGGCAAGAAGAAGGCCGGCAAGAAGTAGTCCCACGGGGGGCTCCGCCCCCCGTGCACCCCCCGGTCGGTCCGCGCGTTCGCAGGGACGGGATCGACCGGGGTCCAGGCCACGAAAGACAGAGGATCCGGAGAGACATGCCTCCCAGGGCTCGCACCGCGGCCGGTGCCAAGAAGGTCCGCCGCAAGGAGAAGAAGAACGTCGCGCACGGCGCCGCGCACATCAAGAGCACCTTCAACAACACGATCGTGTCGATCACCGATCCCAACGGGAACGTGATCAGCTGGGCCTCGGCCGGGCACGTCGGGTTCAAGGGCTCGCGCAAGTCCACGCCGTTCGCCGCGCAGATGGCCGCCGAGAACGCGGCCCGCAAGGCGCAGGAGCACGGCATGCGCAAGGTCGACGTCTTCGTGAAGGGCCCTGGCTCCGGCCGGGAGACCGCGATCCGCTCGCTCCAGGCCACCGGCCTCGAGGTGGGTCAGATCCAGGACGTGACGCCGCAGCCGCACAACGGCTGCCGCCCCAAGAAGCGCCGCCGGGTCTGACCGGCCACTCACGAGACTGACGAGGAGTACCTGACGTGGCCCGTTACACCGGAGCCGACTGCCGCCTGTGCCGGCGCGAGAAGATGAAGCTGTTCCTCAAGGGCAGCAAGTGCGAGTCCCCGAAGTGCCCGATCGAGATCCGGCCGTACCCGCCGGGCGAGCACGGCCGGGGTCGCAGCAAGGACAGCGAGTACCTCCTGCAGCTGCGCGAGAAGCAGAAGGCCCGCCGCATCTACGGCGTGCTGGAGAAGCAGTTCCGCGGCTACTACGAAGAGGCGAACAAGAAGTCGGGCAAGACCGGTGAGGTCCTGCTGCAGATCCTCGAGTCGCGCCTGGACAACGTGGTCTACCGGGCCGGCTTCGCCGAGTCCCGCGACATGGCCCGCCAGCTGGTGCGCCACGGCCACATCCGGGTGAACGGCCGCAAGGTCGACATCCCGTCGTACCGGGTCAGCGCGAACGACATCATCGAGGTCGCGGAGAAGTCCCGCACCATGCTGCCGTTCGAGGTCGCCCAGGCCCGTGCCGGCGAGCGTCCCGTGCCGCCGTGGCTGGAGGTCATCACCAACCAGCTGCGCGTGCTCGTGCACAGCGTCCCCGCGCGCCAGGTGATCGACACCCCGGTGCAGGAGCAGCTGATCGTCGAGCTCTACTCCAAGTAGTCGGAGGACCCCCCGCTCCCCGCCCTGCGCTCCGCGCGCGGCGTGGGCCGGCAGGGGGGCCGAAGGCCCCGGCGGGCGGACCGATGTCCGCCGGGGCCGGCACCACCCCCTCACGGCGTCATATGGCGGTCGCCGGAGGACACGAAGGAGAACGACCGTGCTCATCGCACAGCGCCCCACCCTGACCGAGGAGACGATCACCGAGCAGCGCTCGCGGTTCGTCATCGAGCCGCTCGAGCCCGGCTTCGGCTACACGCTCGGCAACTCCCTGCGTCGCACCCTGCTGTCCTCGATCCCCGGTGCTGCCGTGACCAGCATCCGGATCGAGGGCACCCTGCACGAGTTCACCACCGTGCCGGGCGTCAAGGAGGACGTCACCGAGATCATCCTCAACCTCAAGGGCCTCGTGGTCAGCTCCGACTCGGACGAGCCGGTGACCATGTACCTGCGCAAGCAGGGCCCCGGTGAGGTCACCGCCGCGGACATCGCTCCGCCGGCCGGCGTCGAGGTGCACAACCCCGACCTGCACATCGCCACCCTCAACGGCAAGGGGCGGCTCGAGATCGAGCTGGTCGTCGAGCGCGGCCGCGGCTACGTGCCGGCCCCGCAGAACAAGCAGCCCGGTCAGGAGATCGGCCGCATCCCGGTCGACTCGATCTACTCGCCGGTCCTGAAGGTCACCTACGCCGTCGAGGCGACCCGTGTGGAGCAGCGGACCGACTTCGACCGGCTGGTCGTCGACGTCGAGACCAAGCCGTCCATCGCCCCGCGCGACGCGATCGCCAGCGCCGGTTCCACGCTGGTCGAGCTGTTCGGCCTGCTGCGCGAGCTGAACCTCGACGCCGAGGGCATCGAGGTCGGGCCGAGCCCCGCCGAGGCCGCCGACATCGCGAACTTCTCGATGCCGATCGAGGACATGGACCTCACCGTCCGGTCCTACAACTGCCTCAAGCGCGAGGGCGTGCACACCGTCGGCGAGCTGGTCACCCGCTCGGAGGCCGACCTCCTCGACATCCGCAACTTCGGGGCCAAGTCCATCGACGAGGTCAAGATGAAGCTGGCGGCCATGGGCCTGGCGCTCAAGGACAGCCCTCCCGGGTTCATCCCGAGCTCGATCGAGAGCTACGACGAGGGCTACGAGACCGACGCGTACCAGACCACCGGGTACGCCGACGGCGCCGACTACGGCGACGCCGCGTACCAGGAGACCGAGCAGCTCTGAGCACACCGGTGCCGGACGGCGGGCCAGCCCCGCCGTCCGGCACCGCCCCGGTGGCCGCCACACTGGAGGCGGCCCCCGGACCCCGAGAACCTGAACCACCCCGCTTGGCACCACGACCGCTCGACGCAGCCGGCACGTCCGTCCGGCCGCCTGAGGAAGGACCGACATGCCCACCCCCACCAAGGGCCCCCGTCTCGGCGGTTCCCCGTCGCACGAGCGGCTGATGCTGGCCAACCTGGCCACGTCGCTGTTCGAGCACGGCCGGATCACGACCACCGAGGCGAAGGCCAAGCGGCTGCGCCCGCTGGCCGAGAAGCTGGTGACCTTCGCCAAGCGCGGTGACCTGCACGCCCGCCGCCAGGTCATGACGACCATCCGGGACAAGGACGTCGTCCACCACCTCTTCGCCGAGATCGGTCCGCGGTACGAGAACCGGCCCGGCGGCTACACCCGCATCACCAAGGTGGGCCCCCGCAAGGGCGACAACGCCCCCATGGCCGTCATCGAGCTGGTCGAGGCCCTGACCGTCGGGCAGCAGGCCGTCGGCGAGGCCGAGCGGGCCCGCGGCACGCGCTTCGCCTCCGGCGCCGGCGCTGCCGCCGCCAGCGGTGAGGTCACTGCCGACGCGCTCGAGTCCGCCGACGACGCGGAGTCCGCCGACGACGCGGAGTCCGCCGACAGCGCTGAGTCCGCCGACAGCGCGGACTCGGCGGAGAGCGCCGACTCGGCCGACAGCGCGGACTCCGCGGACGAGCTCGACGACGAGGCGGCCGAGGAGGCCGGTGACGACGCGGCCGCGGGGGACACCGCGGACACGGACGGGACCAAGTGACCGAGCCCGGCGGCCCGGTCGACCGCGAGGCCCAGGAGGTCGTGACCGACCTCTACAACCCGGACGGCGAGCGGCAGGACACCGCTGAGGCCGAGGGCCGGCCGCACCGGCAGAACGCCTCGATCGTCGACGACCCGACGCTGTCCCCGGAGGTCGCGGACGCGGCCGCCGCCGAGATCGAGGCGGCCGAGCTCGGCGACGCCGCCACGGCGAGCCAGCAGTACGAGGGCGGCGACTCCGCTCCCGACCCGCAGTGACGCCCTGAGCACCCAGCACGACGACGAGCCCGCCACCGGTCCCGGTGGCGGGCTCGTCCGTCTCCGCCTGGACATCGCCTACGACGGCACGGACCTGCACGGCTGGGCCCGCCAGCCCGTGTCGCACGGTCGGACCGTCCAGGACGACCTCGAGGAGGGCCTGGCGCGCGTCCTGCGCCGGCCGGTGTCCCTGACCGTCGCCGGCCGCACCGACGCCGGCGTGCACGCCACGGGGCAGGTGGCACACGCCGACGTGCCCCGCGCGGCGTGGGAGGAGCAGCGGGCCAGGCTGCTGCGCCGGCTGCGCGGCGTCCTGCCCGCCGACATCGCGGTGACGGCGGTCCGGGAGGTGCCGCCGGAGTTCGACGCCCGCTTCGGCGCTCTGGCCCGCCACTACGTCTACCGGCTCACCGACGGCGACGCCGGCCCTCCGCCGCTGCGGCGGTCCGACACGGTCGGCTGGCCGCGCCGGCTGGACTCCACCGCGATGGACACCGCCGCGCGCTCCCTCGTCGGGCTGCACGACTTCGCCGCCTTCTGCCGCCGCCGGGAGGGGGCGACCACCATCCGCACCCTGCTCGCCCTGCGGGTGGAGCGCGCGGGCGACCTCGTGCGCGTGCACGCCTCCGCCGACGCCTTCTGCCACTCGATGGTCCGCAGCCTGGTCGGCGCCCTCACCGCCGTCGGTGAGGGACGGCGGGACCCGGGCTGGCCCGCGGCGCTCCTGACCTCGACGGTGCGCTCCAGCGAGGTGCCGGTCGTCCCCCCGGGTGGGCTCACGCTCGTGGCGGTGGACTACCCGCCCGACGCGGACCTCGCGGCCCGGGCCGAGCGGACCCGGGCGCTCAGGCCGAGCTGACCGCGGCGGCGACCGGCGTCGACCCGGAGACGAGCTCGAGCACCACGCCGTCCCGCGGGGCGTCGAGGAAGCCGGCCAGGACCGCGGCGACGTCGTCCCGGGGGATGTTCCCCCGCGACACGGAGGGTGCCAGCGCGACGCGGCCGGTGCCGGGGTCGTCGGTCAGGCCGCCGGGCCGCACCACCGTGACGGCCAGGCCCGGGCGGGCGAGCACCGCCTCCTCGGCGGCGAGCTTGGCCCGCAGGTAGGCCGTGAACACCTCGTCGACCCCCGCCGGAGCCGCCCCGCCCGCCACCGCGTCGACCCCCATGGACGACACGAGCAGGTAGGTGCGCACGCCCGCGCGCTCGGCCGCGTCGGCCAGCAGGACGGCGGCCCCGCGGTCGACGGTGTCCTTGCGCGCGATCCCGCTGCCCGGGCCGGCTCCGGCCGCGAAGACGACGGCGTCGGCGCCCCGGACGACGTCCGCGACCTCGTCGACGCCGGCCTGCTCCAGGTCGAGCACCGCGGCCTCGACGCCGTCGGCCCGGAGGTCGTCGACGTGGCCGGGATCGCGGACGATCCCCACGACGGTGTCGCCGCGGGCGGACAGGAGACGGCCGAGGCGGCGGGCGACCTGCCCGTGGGCCCCGGCGACGACGACGCGCATGCCCGCCCCCTACCCCGGAGCAGGCGGCGCACTCCCCGTCGCGGCGCGGGCCCGCGCCAGGTCGGCGGGGGTGTCGCAGTCGGTCCACGGGGCCGGACGGCCGGCCTCGACCGGCGGACGCCAGCGGGTGACCGCCAGCGGGGCGAGCACCCGGCGGACCGGCACGTGCCCGCTGGTCCCGGTCAACGCCGCGCGCAGCGCGGCCGTGCGCCAGACGCCGAGCAGCCACTGGTCGCGGCCGGCGTCGTCGACCACGAGGACGCCGTCCCCGGTGAGGCGCTGCCGCAGCCCCCGCACGAGTTCCGCGGTGAGGAAGGGCAGGTCACCGGCGAGGACGGCGACGACGCCGGCGTCCACCCGGGCCAGCCCGGCACGCATCGCGGCCACCGGTCCGCCGCCCGGCGGGCGCTCGCGGACGACGACCACCCCCTCGGCGACCGGCTGGGGCGGCCCGACCACGACCCGCGGCTCGGCGTCGGCGACCGCGGCGAGGACCGCCGCGAGCATCGACCGGCCGCCGACCTGCAGCTGCGGTTTGGCCTGGCCGCCGAGCCGGGCCGCCCGGCCGCCGGCCAGGACGACGGCGGCGTAGGGCGGCAGCGCGGGCACGAGCGAACCGTAGGGCCATTCCCGCGCCGTGTCCGCGAGCGGGCCGTGGGTACCGTCGCCCGACGTGGGACGAGTCACGAGCCGGACGCCGGTGCTGCGCATCCGCGGGGAGCACCGCACGACCCGGCCGGACACGGTGGCGGCGGAGGAGCCGCTGGAGATCCGGCTGTCGGGCACGCCGCTGGCGGTCACCATGCGCACCCCGGGGGACGACTTCGACCTGGTGCACGGCTTCCTGGCCACCGAGGGGGTGATCGCCACCGAGGCCGACGTCCTGGCGCTGCGCTACTGCGACTCGGTCGATGCCGACGGCCGCAACACCTACAACGTCGTCGACGTCGACCTGGCGGCGGGCGTCGAGCCGCCGGACACCGCGCTGGACCGCAACTTCCTGACCTCCAGCTCCTGCGGGGTGTGCGGCAAGGCCAGCATCGACGCGATCCGCACCCGCACCCGCCACGACGTCGCCGCGGACGGGGTGCGGCTCCCGCTGGCCACGCTGCTGGCCCTGCCCGACCGGCTCCGGGCCGCCCAGCAGGTCTTCGACCGGACCGGCGGGCTGCACGCGGCCGGCCTGTTCACCGCCGGCGGCGAGCTGGTCTCGCTGCGGGAGGACGTCGGCCGGCACAACGCGGTGGACAAGGTCGTCGGGGACGCCCTGCGCGCCGGTCGGCTGCCGCTGGCCGGGCACGTCCTCCTGGTCAGCGGCCGGGCGAGCTTCGAGCTGACCCAGAAGGCGGCGATGGCGGGCATCCCCGTGCTCGCCGCCGTGTCGGCACCGTCGTCCCTGGCGGTGGAGCTGGCCGCCGACGCCGGCATCACCCTGGTCGGCTTCCTGCGGGGCGACGGCTGCAACGTCTACACGAGACCGGACCGCCTGAGTGGAGTGTGAGAGTGCAGGGAACCTGCGTTCCCGCACTCCACCTCAGTGGTCGCCGCCGCGGAGCTGGCTGACGACGTGGGGGAGCAGAGGCCCGAGGACGGCGAGGCCGTCGCGCACGCCGCCGGTGGAACCGGGCAGGTTGACGATCAGCGTCCGGCCCGCCGTCCCGGCCAGCCCGCGGGAGAGCACGGCGGTCGGCACCTGCGGCGCCCCGTACCGCCGGACGGCGTCGGCGATGCCCGGCGCCTCGCGCTCCAGCACGTCGCGGGTCGCCTCGGGGGTGACGTCGGTGGGGGACAGCCCGGTGCCGCCGGTCGTGAGGACGACGTCGGCGCCCGAGGCCACGGCCGCGTGCAGGGCCCCGGCCAGCGCCCCCCGGTCGTCGGGCAGCACGTGCGGGCCCTCGACCGCGAAGCCCAGCGCGCGCAGCCCCTCGGCGAGCACCCGGCCGCTGCGGTCCTCGTAGACCCCGGCCGAGGCCCGGTTCGACGCGGTGACCACGACCGCGCGGGCCCCCTCCGGCAGCCCGGTCACCGCCGCCACTCGCCGCTCTTGCCGCCGGACTTGGCCAGCAGCCGCACGTCGGTCAGCGACGCCCGCGGGTCCACCGCCTTGACCATGTCGATCATCGTCAGCCCGGCGACCGCGACCGAGGTCAGCGCCTCCATCTCCACGCCGGTGCGGTCGGCGGTGCGCGCGGTCGCGGTGATCTCCACGGCCTCGTCGGTGACCTCCAGCTCCACCGTCACGCCGTGCAGCGCGATGGGGTGGCACAGCGGCACCAGGTCCGGCGTCCGCTTGGCCCCGGCGATCCCGGCGATCCGCGCCACGGCCACGGCGTCGCCCTTGGGGACGCCCTCACCGCGCAGCAGCGCGACCACCTCGGTGCTGACGAGCACCCGGCCCGCGGCGGTGGCCTCCCGGGCGGTGACCGACTTGGCCGAGACGTCGACCATGCGCGCGGCACCGGACTCGTCCACGTGCGTCAGCCGCTGTTCGCTCACTGCAGCGCTCCCTCGATCAGCACGACGTCCACGGAGGCGCCGGCGGGCAGTTCGGTGACGTCCTCGGGGACGACGACCAGGCAGTTGGCGCGGGCCAGGTGCGCCACCAGGTGCGACCCCGGCCCGCCGACCTGGGAGACCCGCCCGCCGTCGTAGCGACCGCGCAGGAACTGGCGGCGGCCGGGCGGGGAGCGCAGCGGGTCGGTGAGCACGGCGGGTGCGCGCATCCGGTCGGGGGTGGCGTGCCCGAGGGAGCGGCGCAGCGCCGGGCGCACGAAGACCTCGAAGGAGACGAAGGAGCTCACCGGGTTGCCGGGCAGCGTGACCACGGGGACGCCGTCCACGGTGCCGGCGCCCTGGGGGCCGCCCGGCTGCATGCCGACCTTGACGAACTCGACGGTGCCCAGCCCGGCGAAGGCGTCCTTGACGACCTCGTAGGCGCCGGCGCTGACCCCGCCGCTGGTGAGGAGCAGGTCGGCGGTGGCGAGCTCGGCGCGGACGGCGGCCAGGAAGCGGTCGACGTCGTCGGGCACGAAGTGCAGCGTCCGCGCGGTGCCGCCGGCGTCTGCGACCGCGGCGGCGAGCAGCGCGGAGTTGGACTCGTAGATCTGCCCGGGCGCGAGCGTGGCGCCCGGGGCGACCAGCTCGCTGCCGGTGGAGAGCACCAGGACCCTCGGTCGCCGCGCCACCGGCAGGTCGCGGTGGCCCACCGCGGCGGCCAGGCCGAGCTGCGCGGCACCCAGGGGGGTGCCCCCCGCGAGTGCCACGGAGCCCTCGGCGATGTCCTCCCCGGCCCGCCGCAGGTGCGTGCCGGCCGCGGGGTGGTCGCGGATCTCCACGACGTCGGTGCCGCCGTCGGTCAGCTCGACCGGCACGACCACGTCGGCGCCGGCCGGCAGCGGCGCACCGGTCATGATCCGCTGCACGGTGCCCGGCGCGAGGGGCCGGACGTCGGTCCGCCCGGCCGGGATGTCGTCGGCCACCGGCATCCGCGCGGGCAGCCGCGCCAGCTCGCCGGCGCGGGCGGCGTAGCCGTCCATCGCCGAGTTGTCGAAGCCCGGGAGGGCGACCAGCGCCGGCACGTCCTCGGCCAGCACCCGCCCGTGGGCCTGCGCCAGCGGGACCCGCTCGGCGGGCATCGGCGGCAGCAGGCCGGCGACGACGGCCCGGTGTTCCTCGACGGTGCGCACCCCGCCATCCTGGCCGATGGCTCGCGACGCGGCGGTCCGGGTGCACGGACCTCCGGGGGCGGGGGTCAGAGGAACTTGTCCGGTCGCACCACGGCGACCGGGCTGGTCCACGCGATGACGGCGTAGTGCGGGAAGTAGTCGCGGGCGAGCATCTCCAGCAGGGCGTCGGCGACCGCGGAGGAGACCAGGGTCTCGATCCGGACGTTGGCTCCCTCCCACTCGCTGGCCTGGACGAAGCCCGTGCCCCGTCCGCGTCCGGTCGTGACGGTCCAGCCGCGCGCGCCGGCCGCCTGCACGTCCCGCAGCAGCCGGTGCTCGACGACGGCCTCGGCGACGATGGTGACGCAGGTGACAGGAACGGTCCTCATGCCGATCCCCTTTCAGCCGAGGGCGCGAGCCAGAGCCAGGTAGAGCGGGATGCCGACGACCAGGTTGAACGGGAACGTGATGCCCAGGCTGCTGGTCAGGTAGTACGCCGGGTTCGCCTGGGGCAGTGCCAGCCGCACCGCGGCCGGCGCGGCGATGTAGGAGGCGCTGGCCGTCAGCACGCCGAGCAGGGCCGCGCCGCCCACGGACAACCCGACCGCGGTGCCGGCGAGGACCCCCAGGGTGCCGTTGACGAGGGGCAGGACGAGCGCGGCCACGAGCAGGCCCGGACCGGCCGCGGGGACCTCACGCAGTCGCCGGCCCGCCAGCACCCCGAGGTCGAGCAGGAACAGGACCAGCATGCCGGGGAAGAGCGCGACGAAGAGCGGGGCGATGCTCTCGTAGGCGCTGGGCTGCGCGATCGCGCCGATCGCCAGGCCGCCGGTGAGGAGCAGGATGCTGCGCCCGGTGAGGATCTCGCGGACGGCCTCGGCCCGGCCCGCCCCGGCGACCGTGGCGGCGGACCCGGCCAGGAGCAGGCCGATGAGGATGCCCGGTACCTCCAGGACCGCCAGCAGCGTGGCGGCGTAGGCCTCGTACGGCTCGTCCTGGTCCTCGAGCAGAGCGACCGCCGCGGTGAAGGTCACCAGGGACGTCGAGCCGTAGTGCGCGGCGACCGCGGCCCGGTCGACCGGGCCCAGGCGCGTCAGCGCACGCAGCCCGGCCCACGCCGTCAGCGGGGTGATGACGCCCAGGACGACGGCCGCCAGCACCGGGAGCAGGACGTCGCCGATCTCGGCGGCCCGCAGCCCGGCCCCGCCCTTGAGCCCGATGGCGAGGAGGAGGTAGGAGGAGATCGCCGTGTGCACGGCGTCGGGCAGGCGCACGTCACTGCGGAGCAGGACCGCCAGGACGCCCAGCAGGAAGGCGAGGACCGCGGGGGAGGTCAGGGTGGTCAGCGCGGACACGTCACCGCCAGGGGGCCGCTGGACCGCAGGGCCGGGAACCGCCGTCCGGCGGTGCCCCCTGACCTCGTGCAGGACAGGGGCGGCGAGGTCACGACCCGGAACCATAGCGAGGGTCGTTGCCCCGGGGACCCGCCCGAGTGGTAAGCACCTGTGCAGAACCCGGTGCCAGGACGGGCGGGGCCGGCTGTGGCGGGGAGGGCGTGGATGGCCGAGTACGAGCGGATGCTGACGGCGAACGAGGAGTGGGCGGAGGGCTTCGCCGGGCAGCTACCCGTGGCCCCGGCGCGCAGGGTCGCGGTCGTCGCGTGCATGGACTCCCGCATGCCGCTGTTCCCGCTGCTCGGTCTGGCCGTCGGTGACGCGCACGTCATCCGCAACGCCGGCGGGGTCGTCACGGAGGACACGATCCGCTCGCTGACGATCTCCCAGCACGTGCTCGGCACGCGCGAGATCGTCCTGGTGCACCACACCGACTGCGGTCTGCAGAAGACCGACGACCAGTCCTTCGCCGACCTGGTCGAGCAGGCCACCGGGCACCGCCCGCCGTGGGCGGCGCGCACCTTCACCGACGTGGACGAGGACGTGCGGGCCTCCGTCCGCCTGCTGCAGGAGAGCCCCTACCTGCTGTCCAAGGACGTCTGCGGCACCGTCTACGACGTGGCCACGGGCCGGCTGCGCCAGGTCGCGCCGTGACCCGGGGTTCGCGGGCCCGCGTGGCCGCGCTGGTCCTGCTGACCGCTCTGGCGGGGTGCACCGGCACCGTCCGCGGCTCGGCGAGCCCGGCGGACGACGCCACCCCGACCGCGGCGCCCTCCACGAGCGCGCCGTCGACCACCGAGCCGGGCGAGCCCCCGATCGAGATCACCCCGCCGCCGGCGCGCGGTGTGGGCCTGCTGCTGGAGGCGCACCGCATCGCCTCGGTCACCGCGCTGGTGCAGACGAGCTTCCCCGACCGCACCGACACGTGCTTCCCCTCGGGCCCGTCCACGTCGGCCCAGGGGCTGGAGTCGGTGTACTTCACGGCCGGCACGGCGGCGCCGATCCTCGAGGACTACGGCTTCGTCACCGCGTGGGGGCAGTGCAACCGCACGGTGGACGGCGAGTTCGCCACCATCACCCTGGCCATGGAGCTGTCGGACCCGCAGGCCGCCGTCCGGGCGGCGAACGAGCTGGTCGAGGCCCAGGCCGTCGACGGCTTCGAGATCGTGCCCGTCGAGACCGACGGGGGCGCGCTGCTGCTGCAGGAGGGCGACCGGGCCACCGTGCAGGCCTTCGTGCCGGTCGGCCGGATGGTCGCCTACGTCTGGCACCAGGGCCTGGCGGCCGCCGCCGGTGACGACATCACCCGCGTGCTCGGCGACCAGGTGACGCTGCTGCAGGGGTTCTCGCCCACGCCGCAGGCCGACGTCCCCTCCCTGCCGACCGACCCCGACGGCCTGCAGGCGATGACGCTCGACCCGCCGGGGGACTTCAACGACTTCTCCGGCCCCTACGACTTCGAGGGCTACCTGCGGATCTCGATCGACCCGGCGCGCGAGCGGGAGCTGCTCGGCGGCAACGGCTTCTCGGGCTTCTACGCCAAGCAGTCCGAGGAGGGCGAGACGCTGTACGCGGTGGCCGTCTACCGGTTCGGCACCGTCGAGCAGACCAACGCCGTCTACGACGGCTTCCGGGAGCTGGAGACGACCGCCTTCGGTGGCACCCCGTTCGTGCTGCCCGCCATCCCCCAGGCGCCCTGCTTCGTCTTCGACGCCGGGGACGGAGCGTTCTACCAGCGCTGCTACGTCGGCTTCCGGACGTTCCTGGCCAGCGTGGACGTCGGTGGGCTCAGCGCTCCGGACGACTACGCCCGGATGAACGAGCTGCTCCCCGCCCAGCGGGACCTCATCGACGACTGAAGAAGGACCACCCTTCCCCCCACGCCTCGCGAGCTCGGCGCGGGCCCCTGAGGGGTGGCCACTCCTGGCGCTGGTGAGCGCCGTCGGATGCCGGTGAGGTGGCTGGTATCGTCGTCGGCTGGTGCGCGGCCGCCGGCTGGTGCGCGCGTGCCGCGACGTCTCCCGTGTTCGGCGAGGCGATCCCACCAGCCACCCCGACGATCGACGGAGGACACGAGCGCCGTGCGCACGTACACCCCCAAGCCCGGCGAGATCGCCCGGACCTGGCACGTCATCGACGCCACCGACGTGGTGCTCGGTCGACTGGCCAGCCAGACGGCGATCCTGCTCCGCGGCAAGCACAAGCCCCAGTTCGCCCCGCACGTCGACGTCGGTGACTTCGTCGTCATCGTGAACGCCGGCAAGGTCGCCCTGACCGGCTCCAAGCGCGACGAGAAGATGGCCTACCGCCACTCCGGCTACCCGGGCGGCCTGAAGGCCATCCCGGTCGGCGACCAGCTGCGCACGCACCCCGACCGCGTCATCGAGCGCGCGGTCAAGGGCATGCTGCCGCACAACACGCTGGGTCGTCAGATGCTCAAGAAGCTGAAGGTGTACGCCGGGCCGGAGCACCCGCACGCCGCGCAGCAGCCCCAGACCTACGAGATCAAGCAGGTGGCCCAGTGACCAGCTCGCTGACCGTGACCGACGCCGAGGGGCGCCCGGTCCAGACCGTCGGCCGGCGCAAGGAGGCCGTGGTCCGCGTGCGGCTGCTGCCCGGCACCGGCCAGTTCAAGCTCAACGGCCGCACCCTCGAGGAGTACTTCCCGAACAAGGTGCACCAGCAGCTCATCCGTGAGCCGTTCGTGACGCTGGAGAAGGCCGAGCAGTACGACGTCGTGGGCCTGCTCAAGGGCGGCGGCGTCACCGGGCAGGCCGGCGCGCTGCGCCTGGCGATCGCCCGGGCGCTCATCCAGATCGAGGCCGAGGACCGCCCCGCGCTGAAGAAGGCCGGCTTCCTCACCCGTGACGCCCGGGTCAAGGAGCGCAAGAAGTACGGCCTCAAGAAGGCCCGCAAGGCGCCCCAGTACAGCAAGCGCTGACCCGCGCGGCGTCGATTCCCGTGGGGGGGAGACTCTTCGGGACCGACGGCGTCAGGGGTCGGGCCAACGACGACCTCACGCCGGAGCTGGCCCTGGCGGTGGCCCGCGCCGCCGCAGGTGTGCTCGCCGACCGCGACGGGACCTCGCGTCCCGTCGCGGTCGTCGGCCGCGACCCCCGCGCGAGCGGGGAGATGCTCGAGGCCGCGGTCGTGGCCGGCCTCTCGAGCGCGGGGGCCGAGGTGCTGCGCGTGGGCGTGCTGCCCACCCCGGCCGTCGCCTTCCTCACCGCGGACACCGGCGCCGACCTCGGCGTGATGATCTCCGCGAGCCACAACCCGATGCCCGACAACGGCATCAAGCTGTTCAGCCGCGGCGGGCACAAGCTGCCGGACGCGGTCGAGGCGGCCATCGAGCACACCGTGACCACCCAGCGCCGCCGCACCGACGGCCACCGGCCCACCGGTGCCGGGATCGGCCGCGTCCGCGACCTCGGCGACGGCGGTACCCGCTACGCCGAGCACCTGCTGGGCACGGTCGACGAGCCGCTGGCCGGGCTCACGCTCGTCGTCGACTGCGCGCACGGGGCCGCGGCCGGCGTGGGTCCGGAGGTCTACCGGCGCGCCGGTGCCACGGTCCACGTGATCGGCGGCGAGCCCGACGGCTGGAACATCAACGACGGCATCGGCTCGACCCACCTCGGCCCGCTCACCGAGGCGGTGCGGGCCCACGGGGCGGACCTCGGGATCGCCCACGACGGGGACGCCGACCGCTGCCTGGCCGTCTCGGCCGGGGGCGACCCGGTCGACGGCGACGCGATCCTCGCGGTCTGCGCGCTCGGCCTCAAGGAACGCGGCACGCTGCGCGAGGACACCGTCGTCGCGACCGTGATGAGCAACCTCGGCTTCCACCACACGATGCGGCGCGCCGGGATCGCCGTGCAGACCACCGCCGTGGGCGACCGGTACGTGCTCGAGGCGCTGCGCCGCGGTCGCCTGAGCCTCGGCGGGGAGCAGAGCGGTCACCTGGTGTTCCTCGACCACGCCACCACCGGCGACGGCGTCCTCACCGGCCTGTCGCTGCTGGGCCGGATGCGGGCGACCGGGGGGTCGCTGGCCGAGCTGGCCTCCGTGGTCGAGCGCCTGCCGCAGGTGCTGGTCAACGTGCCGGTGCGCGACCGCATCGCCGTCGTGGAGAGCGAGGCCGTGGCCGACGCGGTGAACGCCGTCGAGGCCGAGCTGGGCGACGAGGGCCGCGTGCTGCTGCGGCCCTCGGGCACCGAGCAGCTCGTGCGGGTCATGGTCGAGGCGCCCACCCAGCAGCAGGCCGACGACGTCGCGCACCGGCTCGCGGAGGTCGTGGCCGCCGTCGGCTAGGAGCTGACCCCTCCGGGCGAGGGTCACTCCCGCGGTCCCCGGTGTCGCCGCCGCGCGCCGGTACCCTCGGTCGAATGTGCGGCATCGTGGGTTACGTCGGCCCGAAGGACGCCCTCGACGTCGTCCTCGAGGGTCTGCGGCGGCTGGAGTACCGGGGCTACGACTCCGCCGGTGTGGCGGTCCGGGTCGGGGAGGGCGGGGCCGGTGCGGGCGCCGGTGAGCTGGCCACGGCGCGCAAGGCCGGCAAGCTCGCCAACCTGGAGAAGGTCCTCGCCGACGCGCCGCTGCCGGCGTCCACCATCGGCATCGGGCACACCCGCTGGGCCACCCACGGCGGCCCGACCGACCGCAACGCGCACCCGCACGTGTCCGCCGACGGCCGGGTGGCGGTCATCCACAACGGCATCATCGAGAACTTCGCCGCCCTGCGGACCGAGCTCGAGCAGCGCGGCGTCGAGTTCGGCTCCGACACCGACACCGAGGTGGCCGCGCACCTGCTGGCCGACGCCTACGCCGAGCTGCCGGCGGGCCCCGACCGCCTCGCCGAGGCGATGCGGGCGGTGTGCCGCCGGCTCGAGGGCGCGTTCACCCTCGTGGCCACGCACGCCGACGAGCCCGACACCCTGGTGGCGGCCCGGCGCAACAGCCCGCTCGTCGTCGGCATCGGGGAGGCGACCGGACCGGACGGGACGAGCACGGCGGAGTACTTCCTCGGCTCCGACGTCGCCGCCTTCATCGCGCACACCCGCGAGGCCCGCGAGCTCGGCCAGGACCAGGTCGTCGAGATCGACCGCACCCGCGGGCTGACCGTCACCGACTTCTCCGGCGCGCCGGCCGAGCCCACGGCCTACACCGTCGACTGGGACGCCGCGGCCGCCGAGAAGGGCGGCTACGACTGGTTCATGCTCAAGGAGATCGCCGAGCAGCCCCGGGCGGTCGCCGACACCCTGCTCGGCCGCCTGGGCGAGAGCGGCCGGCTCGTGCTGGACGAGGTCCGCCTCTCCGACCAGGACCTGCGCGACATCGACAAGGTCTTCGTGGTCGCCTGCGGCACGGCCTACCACGCCGGCCTCATCGCCAAGTACGCGATCGAGCACTGGACCCGCATCCCCGTCGAGGTCGAGGTGGCCAGCGAGTTCCGCTACCGGGACCCCGTGCTCGACCGGTCCACGCTCGTCGTCGTCATCAGCCAGTCCGGCGAGACGATGGACACCCTCATGGCCCTGCGGCACGCCAAGGACCAGAAGGCGCGCGTCCTGGCCATCTGCAACGCCAACGGCTCGACGATCCCGCGGGAGTCCGACGCCGTCCTCTACACCCACGCCGGCCCGGAGGTCGCCGTCGCCTCGACCAAGGGCTTCACCACCCAGGTGGTCGCCTGCTACCTGGTCGGGCTCTTCCTCGCCCAGGTCCGCGGCCTGAAGTACGAGGACGAGGTCGCCGCCATCGTCGAGGACCTGCGCGCGCTGCCGGACAAGGTCGCCGAGGTGCTCGAGCAGATGGAGCCGGTCCGGGCGCTCGGCCGCTCGCTGGCCGACGCGAACACGATCCTGTTCCTCGGCCGGCACGTGGCCTTCCCGGTCGCCCTGGAGGGCGCGCTCAAGCTCAAGGAGCTCGCCTACATCCACGCCGAGGGGTTCGCCGCCGGTGAGCTCAAGCACGGACCGATCGCGCTGATCGACGAGGGGACGCCGGTCGTGGTCGTCGTCCCGTCCCCGCGCAGCCGCGAGTCGGTGCACGGCAAGGTCGTGTCCAACATCCAGGAGGTGCGGGCCCGCGGGGCGCGCACCATCGTCATCGCCGAGGAGGGCGACGAGGACGTCGTCCCCTATGCCGACCACGTGATCCGCGTGCCGCGCACCCCCACCCTGCTGGCGCCGGTCGTCACCACGGTGCCGCTGCAGGTGCTGGCCTGCGAGATCGCCGACACCCGCGGCTACGACGTGGACCAGCCGCGCAACCTGGCCAAGTCCGTCACGGTGGAATAGGCCACCCGAGCGTCGGCTCGGAGGTTGCCCGTGGCAACCTCCGACGGGTGACGACGAGCGAGGCGCCGGAGCAGGTCTCCTACGACTGCGGGGACGTCGTCCTGCGCGGGGACCGCCGGTCCGGTGGCGACCGCGGCGAGGTGCTGTTCCTGCACGGCGGTGGGCAGACCCGGCACTCCTGGGGCGGCGCCGCCCGCGAGCTCGCCGCACGGGGCTGGACCACCACGACGCTGGACCTGCGCGGGCACGGCGACAGCGGCTGGTCGCCGGACGGCACGTACGGCATGGACCGCTACGCCGGTGACATCGCGCAGGTGGTCGAGCGGCTCGGCCGCGGCGTGGTCCTGGTGGGGGCCAGCCTCGGCGGCCTCACGTCGCTGACCGTCGCCGGTCGGGACCCCGACGCCGCACGGGCGCTGGTCCTGGTCGACATCGTGCCGCGCACGGCGCCGGAGGGAGTGCGGCGGATCGGCGCGTTCATGCGCGCCCACCTCGACGGCTTCGACGACCTCGACCAGGTCGCCGACGCGGTCGCGGCCTACACGCAGCGCCCGCGGCGGAAGAACCCGGACGGGCTGAGGAAGAACGTCCGGCAGCGCGATGACGGTCGCTGGTACTGGCACTGGGACCCGGCGATGATGTCGATCGTCCCGGACGACGAGCCGCGCCCCGGGGTCCAGCCGGAGCCGCTGATGGACCTGGCCCGCACCGTGACGCTGCCGGTGCTGGTCGTCCGCGGTGGCCGCTCGGACGTCGTCGACGACCAGGGGATCGACGAGTTCCTGGCGGCGGTCCCGACCGCCCGCGTGGTGGACGTCGCCGAGGCCGGGCACATGGTGGCCGGTGACGACAACGACGACTTCACCAGCGCGGTCGACGCCTTCCTCGAGGAGCTCGACCGGTCCTGAGCCGGTCTCGGCGCGAGGAGCACGACAGCGCGCGGGAGTCCCCCGGGGCAGACTGGCCGGCGTGATCATCGGGATCGGTATCGACGTCGTGCCCGTCGACCGCTTCGCCGCCTCGCTCGAGCGCACGCCCGGCCTGCGGGACCGGCTGTTCACCGCCGGGGAGCAGCTCACGCCGTCGGGCCGGCCGCGCACCGGCGAGTCGCTGGCGGCGCGGTTCGCGGCGAAGGAGGCGCTGGCCAAGGCCCTGGGCGCGCCGGGGAACCTCCACTGGCACGACGCCGAGGTGACGGTGGGCGACGCCGGCCGGCCGCACCTGGTGGTGCAGGGCACGGTCGCGCGGCGGGCGCACCAGCTCGGCGTCACCACCTGGCACCTCTCGCTGAGCCACGACGGCGGCATCGCCTCGGCGTTCGTGCTCGCCGAGGGCATCCCGCGGGTGGAGGACGCCCCGTGATCGGGCTGTACACCGCCGAGGAGGTGCGCGCCGCGGAGGCGCCGCTGCTCGCCGCGGCGCCCGAGGGCGCGCTGATGCAGCGGGCCGCGACCGGGCTGGCCACCGTCTGCCTGCGGCTGCTCGGCCGCGCGCACGGCACCCGGGTCACCGCGCTGGTCGGCGCCGGCGACAACGGTGGCGACGCGCTGTTCGCCGGCGCGCACCTCGCCGGCCGCGGGGTCCGGGTGACCGCGGTGCTCCTCGATCCCGGCCGCGCGCACGCGGCCGGGCTCGCCGCGCTGCGCCGCGCCGGCGGGCGGGTCGCCGGAGCGGGGGGAGCCACCGGCCTGGACCGTGCCGACCTCGTGCTCGACGGCATCGTGGGCATCGGCGGCCGGGGTGGCCTGCGCCCCGCCGCGGCCCGGCTGGCGGCCCAGGCCGCGGCCGGGCCGGGCCTGGTGGTCGCCGTCGACCTGCCCAGCGGGGTGGACCCGGACACCGGCGCCGTGGAGGGCGAGGCGTTCACCGCCCAGCACACGGTGACCTTCGGCGCGGTCAAGGCCGGCCTGGTCGTGGGGGAGGGCCGCCGGCACGCCGGGCAGGTGCACCTGGTCGACATCGGGCTGGCCGGCACGCTGCCGCGGCCGCGCACCGTCCGGCTGACCGACGCCGACGTCGCGGCGCGGCTCGACCCGCCCACCGACGACGACGACAAGTACTCCCGCGGCGTGGTCGGCGTCGTGGCCGGCTCCTCGACCTACCCCGGCGCCGCGGTGCTGTGCACCGGCGCCGCCCTGCGCACCCGGCCGGGCCTGGTGCGCTACGCCGGGACCGCGGCCGCCGGGGTGCGGGCCGCCTGGCCGGAGGCGATCGTCACCGAGGGCCGCCCGGCCGACGCCGGCCGGGTGCAGGCGTGGGTCGTCGGCCCGGGGCTGGGCACGGACGACGACGCCGCGGACGTCGTCGCCGAGGTGCTGGCCACCGACCTGCCGGTGCTGCTCGACGCCGACGCGCTCACCATGGCCGCCCGCCGTCCCGACCTGGTCCGCGACCGGGACGCCCCGACGGTCCTGACCCCGCACGACCGCGAGTACGGGCGGCTGGGCGGCGAGGTCGGCGCCGACCGGATCGGCGCGGCCCGCCGGCTCGCGGCCGACCTCGGCGCGGTGGTGCTGCTCAAGGGCGCGGCCACGGTCGTGGCCGCGCCCGGCGGGCAGGCCTACGTCAACGGCACCGGCAGCCCGTGGCTGGCCACCGCGGGCACCGGCGACGTCCTCTCCGGGATCGCCGGCGCGCTGCTCGCCACCGGCCTGCCGCCGGCCGAGGCGGCGGCCGTCGCCGCGCACGTGCACGGCCGCGCGGGGCAGCTGGCCGCCGCGGACGGGCCGCTGGTCGCCGGGGACCTGGTGCGCCGGCTGCCCGGGACACTCGCGCTGCTGCACCGGGACGGGTCCGGCGACCTGGGAGACTGGAACGTGTGAGTGCCCTCCCCACCCGTGCCGAGGTGGTCGTCGACCTCGACACCATCGCCGCCAACACCGCGGCCCTGCGCGAGCGCGTCGGCCGCCCCCTCATGGCGGTGGTCAAGGCCGACGGCTACGGCCACGGGCTGGTCCCCTCCGCCCGCGCCGCCCTGGCCGGCGGGGCCGACGCGCTGGGCGTGGCGGTGGTCGAGGAGGCGCTGGCGCTGCGCGCCGCGGGGGTGACCGCGCCGCTGCTGGCCTGGCTCAACGCCCCCGGGGAGGACTTCGCGGCCGCGCTGGCCGCCGACGTCGAGGTGTCGGTCAACGCCACCTGGGGCGTCGAGGAGGTCGTCGCGGCCGCCCGCGCCACCGGCCGCACCGCCCGCCTGCACCTCAAGGTCGACACGGGCCTGTCCCGGGGCGGGGCGACGCCCGACGAGTGGCCGGCGGTGGTCGCCGCCGCGGCACGGGCCCAGGCGGGCGGCGAGGTCGAGGTCGTCGGCCTGTGGAGCCACCTGGCCTACGCCGACGCCCCCACCCACCCCACCATCGGGCTGCAGAAGGCGGTGTTCGAGGAGGCCGTGACCGTGGCCCGGGACGCCGGCCTGCGCGACGCCCGGCGGCACCTGGCCAACTCCGCGGCCACGGTGGCCCTGCCCGAGACCTGGTACGACCTCGTCCGCCCGGGCATCGCCGTCTACGGGCTGGACCCGCTCGGCGGCGACCCGGCCGCCCACGGGCTGCGCCCCGCGATGACCGTGCAGGCGCAGGTGCTGCTCACCAAGCGGGTCCGCGCCGGCACCGGTGTCTCCTACGGCCACACGTACGCGACCGCCGCCGACACGACGCTGGCGGTGGTCCCCGCGGGCTACGCCGACGGGATCCCGCGCGCGGCCGGCAACCGTGCCCCGGTGCTCGCGGCCGGCGCGCAGCGCACGATCGCCGGCCGGGTCTGCATGGACCAGTTCGTCCTCGACGTCGGGGACGACCCGGTCCGCGCCGGCGACCGGGTGGTGCTGTGGGGACCGGGCGCCGACGGGGAACCCACCGCGCAGCAGTGGGCCGACGCCGTCGACACCATCCACTACGAGCTGGTCGCGCGGATCGGCGGCCGGTTCGCCCGGCGCTACGTCGGCACCGCCGGGGCGGCGCGGTGACGCCGCGGAAGCGCCCGCACGGCGCCTCCCACACCGCGGGCGTCGTCGCCGGGGTGGCCGGCCTGGCCGCCGCCGGGACCGCGGTCGGCGTCGCCGTCCACCGGCACGCCGCCCGCCGGGTCGACGCGGAGCGGGTCGGCTCCGCGGCCGGGCTCCCCGCCGGTGCGACCGACGCCGAGCTGCGCGAGGAGGACCCGCTCGGCCCCGCGTCCCGGCACGCCGACCGCAGCGCCCTGGTCCAGGCCGACGACGGCGTGCTGCTCGCGGTGGAGGAGGTCGGACCGCTGGACGCGCCGCTCACCGTCGTCTTCGTGCACGGCTACACGCTGTCCATGCACTCCTGGACCTTCCAGCGCCGCTCGCTGGGCGCGGAGCTGGCGACGGCCAACGGCTCCCGGCCCAAGGCCCGGCTGGTCTTCTACGACCAGCGCGGGCACGGGGCCTCCGGTCGCGGGCCGGCGGAGAACTCGACGATGGCGCAGCTCGGGCGCGACCTCGCCGCGGTGCTGCGGGCGCGCGCCCCCCGCGGCCCGGTGGTCCTGGCCGGGCACTCGATGGGCGGCATGACCGTCATGGCGCTGGCCGAGGTGCACCCGGAGCTGTTCGGCGACCGGGTCGTGGCGGCCGCGCTGCTGTCGACCTCCAGCGGCAACCTCGCCGAGCTGTCGTTCGGCCTGCCGGAGTTCGTCACCCGCATCCGCGCGTCGATCATCCCGCTCGCGGCGTGGACGATGCGGCGCCGTCCCGGTCTCGCCGAGCGCACCCGGCGGCTGGCCGCGTCGGTCGTGTCGGCGGCGACCTGGTCGCTGTCGTTCGCGTCGCGGGACGTCGACCCCGCGCTGGGCCGCTACGTCGACGCGATGATCGCCGGCACGCCGGTCGACGTGATCGCGGAGTTCTACCCGGCGCTGGCCGGCCTGGACGAGACCGGTGCGCTGGGGCCGCTGACCGCCGTCCCGACCCTCGTGCTGACCGGCGACAGCGACACCCTCATCCCACCGGAGCACAGCGCGACGCTGGTCGAGCTGCTCGGCGGGGACGACGCCGAGCTCGTGGAACACGTCGTGGTCCCCGACGCCGGGCACATGGTGCCGCTGGAGAAGCCGGCCGAGGTCACCGCGGCGCTGTCGGCGCTGGTCCGCCGGGTGAGCGCGGGACGGACCGTCGCCACCGCATAGTGTCGTGGCGTGGCAGCTCCGCGTCCGCCCCGGCCCGACGCCGCGGCCGAGGAGGTCGCGCGCACCGCGGCCGCCGCGGCCGACTGGACCGCGCTGGCCGCGGCGGCCCGACCCTGCGTGGCCTGTCCCGAGCTCGCCGCCGCCCGGCAGCACGTCGTCGTCGGTGACGTCCCGCCGTCGGGTCGGCCGCGGTTCGTGCTCGTCGGCGAGGCGCCCGGCGCGAACGAGGACCGGACGGGCCGGCCGTTCGTCGGGAGGAGCGGCGAACTGCTGGACCAGCTGCTCATCGAGGCCGGCCTGGACCGCGGTCAGGCGGCGGTGCTCAACATCGTGAAGTGCCGGCCGCCGGGCAACCGCACGCCGAGGGCTCCCGAGGTCGCGCGGTGCAGCGGCTGGCTGCGCCGGCAGCTCGAGCTGCTCGACCCGCCGGTGGTCGTGGCGCTCGGGCTGTCCAGCGCGAAGTGGTTCCTCGGGCCGCGCACGGTGCTCGCGCAGGTGCGTGGCCGGCCGCACGAGGTCGACGGCCGCGCGGTCTGGGCGACCTACCACCCCTCGGCCGCGATCCGCTTCGGCCCGGGCGGGGCGCCGCGGGCCGGGCTGCTCGCCGACCTGACCGCCGTCGCGGAGGAGCTGGCGTGAGGCGCGAGCACGTGCTGCCCACCGCGGAGGACACGCGGGCCCTGGGCGCTGCGCTGGCCGAGGTGGTCGGACCGGGCGACCTCGTGGTCCTGGTCGGCCCGCTGGGGGCCGGCAAGACCGCCCTCACCCAGGGGCTCGGGGCCGCGCTCGG
The DNA here is from genome assembly GCF_046233715.1 of Trujillonella humicola. NCBI lineage: Bacteria > Bacillati > Actinomycetota > Actinomycetes > Geodermatophilales > Geodermatophilaceae > Trujillonella > Trujillonella humicola. The sequence goes on from NZ_JBJNRJ010000002.1 coordinate 132,014, forward strand.
GGTGCGCGAGCCGGTCACCTCGCCCACCTTCGTGATCGCCCGCGTGCACCGCGGCGGGCGGCTGCCGCTGGTGCACGTGGACGCCTACCGGCTGGGCGGGGTCGCCGACGTGGACGACCTCGACCTCGATGCCTCCACGGCCGACTCGGTGACGGTGGTCGAGTGGGGGCAGGGGCTGGTCGAGCAGCTCGCCGACGAGCACCTGGAGGTGCGGCTGGAGCGGCACGAGGACGACGACGTGCGCACCGCCGTCCTCGTCCCGCACGGCCCCGGCTGGGAGCGGCGGCTGGGCGACTAGCCTGGTCGCTCGTGCTGGTTCTGGCCCTGGACACCGCGACGCCGACCCTGCTGGCCGGCCTCGCCCGCCGGTCGCCCGACGGCGGGGTCGAGGTGCTCGCCGAGCGCGCCGTCCCCTCCGGCACCAGGCACGCCGAGCTGCTGACCCCGGCGGTCCGGGGCGTGCTCGCCGACGCCGGGCTCGGGCTCGCCGACGTCCGGGCGGTCGTCACCGGCCTCGGCCCCGGCCCCTTCACCGGGCTGCGGGTCGGCGTGGTCACCGCCGCAGCCCTGGCCGACGCCCGCGGCCTGCCGGTGGTCGGCGTCTGCTCGCTGGACGCGATCGGCTCCGGCGCCCGCACCGTCGTCACCGACGCCCGGCGCAAGGAGGTCTACTGGGCCGGCTACGACGCCTCCGGCGCGCGGATCGCAGGCCCGGGCGTCGTCCGCCCCGAGGCCGCGCAGCTGACCGGGCCGCTCGTCGGTGACCCGGCGTTCGCCGACCGGCTCGGCGCGCCGGTGACGCCCGCCCGGGTCACGACGGCGGGGTTGCTCCGCGCGGCCGGTGCCGGGCTCGACGACCCGTCGTCCGCCGGCCCGCTGGTGCCGCTGTACCTGCGCCGCCCGGACGCCACCCCGCCGACGTCGTTCAAGCCGGTGACCACCTCGTGACGGTGCGGCTGCGGCCGATGCGGCTGGCCGACCTGCCGGCGGTGATGCAGCTCGAGGAGGAGCTCTTCGCGCCCGACACCTGGACGGTGTCGATGTACCGCGACGAGCTGTCGCGCACCGACACGAGGCACTACCTGGTGGCCGTGGACGGGGACGAGGTCGCCGGCTACGCCGGGCTGATCGCCTACGACGACGAGGCGCACGTGGCGACCATCGGCGTCGCCGGGGCCCGGCAGGGCGAGGGGATCGGTGCGCTGCTGCTCGACGCGCTGCTCGCCGAGGCCGACCGGCGCAGCCCCGTGGTGCTGCTCGAGGTGCGGGCGGACAACGAGGTGGCGCAGGGCCTGTACCGCCGCCGCGGGTTCGCCGAGATGGGCCGGCGCCGCGGGTACTACCAGCCCAGCGGCACGGACGCCGTCGTGATGAAGCGGGAGCGGACAGGGGCGTGAGCATCGCAGCGAGGAACGAGCGAGGAGCGGAGCGCCCCGCGGGAGCGACCGGAGACAGGGAGAAGCTGTGACCTCGAGCGAGCCGCTGGTCCTGGGGTTCGAGACCTCGTGCGACGAGACCGGCGTGGGGCTGGTGCGCGGCCGCACCCTGCTGTCGGACGCTCTGGCGACCTCGATGGCGGAGCACGAGCGCTTCGGCGGCGTCGTCCCGGAGATCGCCTCCCGCGCGCACCTGGAGGCCATGGTGCCCACGGTGCACCGGGCGCTGGCCGAGGCCGGTGTGCGGGCCGCCGACGTCGACGCGGTCGCGGTGACCGCGGGCCCGGGGCTCACCGGGGCGCTGCTGGTCGGGCTGGCCGCGGCGAAGGCCTACGCGCTGGCGCTGGACGTCCCGCTGTACGGGGTCAACCACCTCGCCGCGCACGTCGCCGTCGACGAGCTGCAGCACGGCGAGCTGGCCGAGCCCTCGCTGGCGCTGCTCGTCTCCGGGGGGCACAGCTCTCTGCTGCTGGTGCCCGACCTCGCCCGGGAGGTCGTCCCTCTCGGCCGGACGGTCGACGACGCCGCGGGGGAGGCCTTCGACAAGGTGGCCCGCGTGCTCGGCATGCCCTTCCCCGGCGGGCCGCCGATCGACCGGGCCGCGCGCGAGGGCGACGGTGCGGCGATCGACTTCCCGCGCGGCCTGACCGGCCCCCGCGACGCGCCCTACGACTTCTCGTTCTCCGGGCTGAAGACCGCCGTCGCCCGCTGGGTGGAGGCCCGGCAGCGGGCCGGGGAGCCGGTGCCGGTCGCCGACGTCGCCGCCTCGTTCCAGGAGGCCGTCGCCGACGTGCTGACCGCCAAGGCGGTGCGGGCCTGCCGCGACCACGGCGTCGACCACCTGGTGCTCGGCGGGGGAGTGGCGGCCAACTCGCGGCTGCGCGCGCTGGCCGAGGAGCGCTGCGCGGCGGCCGGCATCGTGCTGCGGGTGCCCAGCCCGCGGCTGTGCACCGACAACGGGGCGATGGTGGCCGCCCTGGGGTCCCGGCTGGTCGCGGCCGGCGTCGCCCCGTCGTCCCCCGACCTGGGAGCCGACAGCTCGCTCCCCATCGAGGTCGTCGGAGTGTGAGAGCGCAGGTCTCCTGCGCTCTCACACTCCGCACACGAGTGCGGTGGGTCTCCCGGCGACGCGGGTGACGACGACGACGGCGGAGCCCTCGCCCGGTCCGCGCAGCTGCCGCGCCAGCTGCTCCGGCTCGATCGCCGACCCGCGCTTCTTCACCGTCACCCGGCCGACGCCGCGGGCCCGCAGCAGCGCCTTCAGCTTCCTGAGGTTGAACGGCAGCACCTCGTCGATGCGGTACGAGGTGACCCAGGGCGAGTCCGCCGCCGCGTCGGAGGTCAGGTAGGCGATCGTCGGGTCGACCAGCGTCGCCCCCAGGCCGGCGGCCGCGAGCGACACCAGCCCGGAGCGGATCACCGCCGGGTCCGGCTCGTGCAGCCAGCCGCGCACCGGGCCGGTCGGCGCCGGACCGGGGTCGGTGTCGGCGGTGAGCTCGTGCGCGACGCCGTCCCGGACGACGGTCGCCCGCCGCCGCACCTCGGACACGCCCCGGCCCCACAGCAGCGCCTCGACGATCGAGCCGCGCACCGAGACCCACTCGGTCTCCACGCCGGGGGGCACCCGGTCGTGGTCCAGCCCGGGCGCGACCTTGACCACGGTGACCGGGACCCGGTCGAGGAGCGAGACGACCGTCGTCCAGGGCGGCGACCAGCGGTCGGGGTCCAGCTGCCGGCGTCCACCCGCCCGGCGCGCGGGGTCGAGGACGGCCGCCGCGCAGTTGGCGACCTCACCGCCCCGGGCCGCCGCGACCAGTTCGACGGCATCGCCGGCGACCACCCACACCCGGTCGGCCAGGCCCAGGGCCTCGACGTTGGCGGCGGTGAGCTCGCGGGCGAGCGGGTCGACGTCGACCGCGAGCACGCTGGCGCCGGCGCGCGCGAGGGCGATCGTGTCGGTGCCGGCGGCGCAGCCCAGGTCGGCGACGGAGTCGACCTCCCCGGGGCCGGCCAGCAGCCGGGCCGCCCGCCGTGCGGCGAGCTCCGGCCGCCCCGCCTGCTCGAGGGTGTCGGCGGTCAGGAAGAGCCGGTCGGCGTCGGCACCGAACACCGGCCGGGCGCGGGCGCGCTGGCGGGCGAACCCCCAGGCCGGCCCGGCCAGCTCGGCGCCGACGGCGGCGCGCAACCGGTCCAGGGCGGGCAGGACGTCCATGCCGGCAGCGTGCAGCGAGGCCGCCAGTTCCAGGGCCGCGCTGCCCTCGGGGGTGCGGAGCAGCGCCAGTTGCTCGAGCATCCCCACCGGGTGGGTCCCGGACGCGTCGGCTGTCACGGCGACAGCGTGACGCACCGGTCCGGGACACCGCGGAGAGACCCTGTTGAGCGGCTGGCACTCTCGTGGGTAGAGTGCCAGCGACACGGCAGCCACCTGACCCCCGCGACGGCAGGTGCGCAGGTCCGTGCCACAGCATCAGCCACCCGACCGTCGATCCCGAAGGGGGCGTCACCGACGTGACGACCGCTACCAAGGTCAACATCAAGCCGCTGGAGGACCGCGTCGTGGTCCAGGCCAACGAGGCCGAGACCACCACCGCCTCCGGCCTGGTCATCCCGGACACCGCCAAGGAGAAGCCGCAGGAGGGCACGGTCATCGCCGTGGGCCCCGGTCGCGTCGACGACAACGGCAACCGCGTCCCGCTCGACGTCTCCGTCGGCGACGTGGTCATCTACTCGAAGTACGGCGGCACCGAGGTCCGGCACGGCGGCGAGGACTACCTCGTCCTGTCCGCGCGCGACCTGCTCGCCGTCGTGGAGAAGTGACCTCCTCTCTCCACCCGCGTCCCTGACGCACTGCACGAACCGACCGCCCCGGGCGACCCGAGACACCGGGTCCCTGGGGCGGTCGTCGTCCGCCACCGAGTTCCACTCCCGACGAGAGGTCCGGCCCCATGGCCAAGATCATCAAGTTCAACGAGGACGCCCGCCGCTCCCTCGAGCGCGGCGTCGACAAGCTCGCCGACGCGGTCAAGGTGACGCTGGGTCCGCGCGGGCGCAACGTCGTCCTGGACAAGAAGTTCGGCGCCCCGACCATCACCAACGACGGCGTCACGATCGCCCGCGAGGTCGAGCTCGAGGACCCGTACGAGAACCTCGGCGCCCAGCTGGCCAAGAACGTCGCCACCAAGACCAACGACGTCGCCGGTGACGGCACCACCACCGCGACCGTGCTGGCCCAGGCCCTGGTCCACGAGGGCATGCGCAACGTGGCCGCCGGCGCCAACCCGATGGGCCTGGGCCGCGGCATGCGCGCCGCCGTCGACGCCGTGCACGCGGCGCTGGACGAGGTCGCCATCCCGGTCGAGGAGCAGGACGCCATCGCCGGCGTCGCCACCGTCTCCGCCCAGGACGCCGAGGTCGGCACGCTGATCGGCGAGGCCATGCAGAAGGTCGGCAAGGACGGCGTCATCACCGTCGAGGAGAGCAACACCCTCTCCACCGAGCTCGACGTGACCGAGGGCGTGCAGTTCGACAAGGGCTACCTGTCGCCCTACTTCGTCACCGACACCGAGGCGATGGAGGCCGTCCTCGAGGACGCGCTGGTCCTCCTCGTGCAGGGCAAGGTCGGCGCGCTGGCCGACCTGCTGCCGCTGCTGGAGAAGGTGCTCTCCTCCGGTGGTCGCCCGCTGCTGATCGTCGCCGAGGACGTCGAGGGAGAGGCGCTGTCCACCCTGGTCGTCAACTCCATCCGCAAGACCATCAAGGTCGTCGCGGTGAAGTCGCCGTACTTCGGCGACCGGCGCAAGGCGTTCATGACCGACCTGGCGATCGTCACCGGCGGCCAGGTGGTCAGCGAGGACGTCGGGCTGAAGCTGGACTCGGTCGGCCCGGAGGTGCTGGGCACCGCCCGCCGCGTCGTCGTCACCAAGGACGACACGACCATCGTGGACGGCGGCGGCACCGGCGAGGCCATCGGCGAGCGCGTCGCGCAGATCCGCCGCGAGATCGAGGCCACCGACTCCGACTGGGACCGCGAGAAGCTGCAGGAGCGGCTCGCGAAGCTGGCCGGCGGCATCGGCGTCATCCGCGTCGGCGCGGCCACCGAGGTCGAGATGAAGGAGAAGAAGCACCGGATCGAGGACGCCATCGCCGCCACCCGCGCCGCGGTGGAGGAGGGCGTCGTCCCCGGTGGTGGCTCCGCGCTGGTGCACGCCGCCGCGGCGATCGACTCCCTCGACCTGTCCGGGGACGAGCTGACCGGTGCCCGCGCGGTGCGCAAGGCGCTGGACGCCCCGCTGGTCCGCATCGCCGAGAACGCCGGCTTCGAAGGCCGCGTCGTGGTGAGCAAGGTCCGCGAGGCCGGCGCCGGCACCGGCTTCAACGCCGCCACCGGCGAGTACGGCGACCTGGCCGCCCAGGGCGTCATCGACCCGGTCAAGGTCACCAAGGCGGCGCTCGGCAACGCCGCCTCGATCGCCGCGATGGTCCTCACCACCGACTCCGCGGTCGTCGAGGCGCCGCAGGAGGAGGAGGCCGGGGCCGGGCACCACACCCACGGCCACTCGCACGGCCACGGCCACGCGCACTGAATTCCGCCAGCCCCCTCCCGTGATCATCGGCGGGTGGCGCTCCCGACCGGCGTGTCGGGCAGCCACCTGCCGATGATCAGCGGGGGCCCCGCACAGACGAGAGGGCCGGTCCAGCGACTGCTGGACCGGCCCTCTCGGCGTCTGGACGGGGTGCTCAGACCCCTGCGGCGACGGTGGCGGGCTCCGCGGCGATCAGCCGGGCCCGCTCCTCCTCGCTCATGCCGCCCCACACCCCGTAGGGCTCGCGGACGGCGAGCGCGTGCTTGAGGCACGCGTCGATGACCGGGCACTTGGCGCACACCGCCTTGGCGGCGGTCTGCCGGCGGGCCCGCGCCGGGCCGCGCTCGCCGTCGGGGTGGAAGAACAGGGCGGTGCTCTCCCCACGGCAGGAACCGTGCAGCTGCCAGTCCCACACCTCGGCGACGGGGGTGGGGAGTCGGCGGATGTCAGCCATGTCGGTCCTCCTCGGCTCGGTGCGAGCCGGAGGGGGCGGTCCGGCTGCAAGGGGCCGGTGCCCGACGCCCACCCGGGTCAAACACCTCGGGTCGCGGCATTTTCCTGCCTGTGCTCTCACCCCGCTGGGTGAGGGCGTCTGTCCCCCGGTCCCCGTGCCGATCAAGGTGGATCCCGGTCGTGCCGACAGCGGCGGGGGAGCCCCGTCCGAGGTCGGCGGGGGAGTCGCCCGGCAGCCGGATCCGGCGGACCGGGAGAACGGAGTGTCAGGCGTGATCGACGACAGGATGCGTGGCCCCGGCCACGGCACGACGACGGTGTGGGTCTACGACGAGCGGCGGCGGGTGCGCGAGGACATCGCCTCCCGGCTGGTCGCGCTGCCCTTCGTCGGCCGGGTCGAGGCCGTCGGTGACGCCGCCGGGCTGATGTCCCGCCTGGCCACCCGGCAGCCCGACGTCCTGCTGATCGGCACCCAGCGCGCCACGGACTCGGGGCTGACCGTCGCCACCCAGGCGCTGCGGACGCACCCGCGGCTGCCGGTGCTGGTGCTCGGCGCCCCGGACGACGCGGAGACCGTCCGCGCCGCCGTCGCCGTCGGCGCCCGCGGGTACCTGCGCTGGGACGCCACCGCCCTGGAGATGGGCCTGGGCCTGTCCCGGGTCGGCCTGCGGGTCGACGGGCGGACGCCGCAGCCGGCCAACGGCCACCCCGTGCCGCTGGCCAGCGTCGGTGCGCACCCGGCGACCCCGGCCTGGACCGGCGCGACCCCGCTCGCCGGCAGCGCGCCGACCACGGTGCGCGCGGCCGTGGTCCGCGAGGCCGCACCGGTCAGCCTGTCCATGCGCGAGATGCAGGTGCTCACCGGCATGAGCCAGGGCAAGAGCAACGCGCAGATCGGCCGGGAGCTCTACCTGTCCGAGGACACCATCAAGACCCACGCCCGGCGGCTGTTCCGCAAGCTCGGCGCCAAGGACCGCGCCGAGGCCGTCGCCACCGGCTTCCGCCGGGGGATGATGCAGTGAGCCGAGAGCGGGTTCGGCGACCGTAGTCGAGCCCAGCCGGCTCTCGTCGCGTCGCTGGGGGCGCGGGGCACCCCGTGTGGTCCGCGCCCCGGCGTCGTGAGCGGGGCGACCGGGTTCGGCTGCGCCGTCCACACCCGCCTGCCCGGACGGGCGACCGGTCGACGCGTGCCGCGGGCCGTCGCCCTGGAGACGCCCGCCGAACGGGTCACCGCGGCCGGAGCGGCCCCCCACCGGGGCGGCCGATCCCGCCCGTGCCCCCTCCGATCCCGCCGCCCGCACTACCCGCATCGGTGCCGGGACGGCCCTCGACGATGATCTCGCCGTTCCGCTTCGTGACCTCGTAGCGGGCCTCGCCGCTGGAGGTGCTCCCGCCGATGATGTCGCTCACGGCGAAGAGGTGCGCCTCGCGGCCGCTCACGCTGGACGAGCTGCTCCGGCTGCGCCAGCTGCGCCAGCGCAGCCGCCAGCCGACGGTCACGCGTGCGTCACGGCCCTCGACGCGATAGGTGACCGACCCGGCGGCGCCCTCCGGGCGCCCGCGGCGGCGCGAGCCGTAGATGTCCACCGTCTTCGGTGGTATCCGCGAGCTCGGCAGTTCGCCGAACATGCCGCTGGTGTGCTCGTGGCCGGTCATGACCAGCTCGTCGTCGGTGTGGTTGTGCACCTCGACGACCACGCCTCGGGCGGGCATGTTGTCCCGCAGCTTCGTGGCCACCTTCGCGGCCGTCTCGGCGATCTCGGCAGCCGCGGCGATCGCGACGAGCTTGCCCATGACCTCCCCCTCTCGTCCGACGTGGCCGAGCCGCGTCCTCCGGCGCCCGACCGCACGGCCTCGCTGTCCACGGTGCGCCTCGTGGTCGCGCCGGCGCAGTGGTACGCGCACGTCGATACCGGGTGCGGTGCGCTCTACCGCCGGCCCTCGGCGCAGGCGGGACGCGACGGTGTGCGGATCGGCGAGGCCGGCGAGGACCGCCTGCCGGCGTCGGCCGGTGGGGCTCGGCCGCAGTCCCTGCTCCCCCCGGACCACCCGGCCGCCCGCGGAACGAGCCGCGGCCGCCGGGCGAGCACCGACCGATCGGGTCCTCGCCGGCCGCCCTGCGGGTGGGGTGCGGCGTATGGCGATCCGATGACGATCGGCCGCGGCGTGCTGGGGGGCGCGACCGGCCGGGTACCTGGAGGGCTCCGCTACACGAGGAGGTCACCCGTGCTCGGGTTCATCGCACTGCTGCTCGTCGTCTGGCTGGCGCTGAGCATCGTCGGCGCCGTGGTCGAGGGCCTGTTCTGGTTGCTGATCGTCGGCGTCATCCTGTTCGTCCTCACCGCCGCCGTCGGCTGGACCAGGCGCAGGACGGGCGTCTGAGGACGGCCGGGGCCCGTGGGGGCGCGGGCCCCCGCTCAGTCCTCGCGAGCGTGCCGGCCGGACCGGCCGTTGCCCGGCTCCTCGCGCTCGGCGACCGCGGCGACCCCGTCGGCGTAGCCGCTGGCGTAGTCCCAGCTCACGTAGTCGTCCGGATCGGGGTCGAAGGGCGGCTCGTGCCGGCCGGTCTGCCCCTCCTCCAGCAGCTGCCGCAGGTTCGCCTGCATGAGGGCCCAGTCGACGTGGTGCTCCTCGTCGCAGTCCGGGCAGTCCACGACGATGCCCTTGATGCCGCTGGGCTCCAGCAGCGTCCGGAACACCTCGAGCTCGGCGAGGTCGTCGAGGACTCCGGCCCGCTCCTCCATCGTCAGCGGCGGCGGACCCGACGGGTCGTACCGCCCGGCGTCGGAACCGGTGAAGTCGTCGGGGCTCACGGGTCCACGGTAGCCGCCCGGCAGCCGGCGGTCCTCCCCACGAGGGCCGCCGCCTACGATCGGGGACGGTTCCCCGCGCGCCCAGCAGGGTGCAGACCGATCCCGGAGGGGTGGCGGCTGGCATGCAGCCCGATGAGTTCGTACCCGAGCTGCCGGCGAAGTTCGCCCCGCTCGGCCTGACCTACGACGACGTCCTGCTCATCCCGGGCGCCTCGGACGTCGTCCCGGCGGAGGTCGACACCAGCAGCCGGCTCACCCGCGGCATCCGGCTGGCCGTCCCGCTGCTGTCCAGCGCGATGGACACCGTCACCGAGGCCCGGATGGCGATCGCCATGGCCCGCGTGGGCGGGGTCGGGGTGCTGCACCGCAACCTCGCCGCCGAGGAGCAGGCCGGCCAGGTCGACCTGGTCAAGCGCTCCGAGGCCGGCATGGTCACCAACCCGGTCACCGTCTCGCCGGACAACACCCTCGCCGAGGTCGACGCCCTCTCCGCCCGCTACCGGATCTCCGGCGCCCCGGTCGTCGACGCCGACGGCGTCCTGGTCGGCATCTGCACCAACCGCGACATGCGCTTCGAGACCGACCAGCACCGGCTCGTCCGCGACGTCATGACGCCGATGCCGCTGGTCACCGCCCCGGTCGGCGTGGACCCCGACACGGCGCTCGCGCTGCTGTCCAAGCACAAGATCGAGAAGCTGCCGATCGTCGACGAGGGCGGCCGGCTGCGCGGCCTCATCACCGTCAAGGACTTCGTCAAGCGCGACCAGTACCCGCTGTCCACCAAGGACGCCGACGGCCGGCTGGTCGTCGCCGCCGCCGTCGGCGTGGGCGAGGAGTCCTACAAGCGCGCGGGCCTGCTGGTGGACGCCGGTGTCGACGTGCTCGTCGTCGACACCGCGCACGGCCACCAGCGCGCCGTCCTCGACATGGTCGTCCGGGTGAAGGCCGACTTCGGCGTGCAGGTGGTCGGCGGGAACATCGCCACCCGCGCCGGTGCGCAGGCGCTGATCGACGCCGGCGTGGACGCCGTCAAGGTCGGCGTGGGCCCCGGCTCGATCTGCACCACCCGCGTGGTCGCCGGTGTCGGCGTCCCGCAGATCAGCGCCATCTACGAGGCCTCGCTCGCCGCGGGGCCGGCCGGGGTGCCGGTCATCGCCGACGGCGGGCTGCAGTACTCCGGCGACATCGCCAAGGCGCTGGTCGCCGGCGCCGACACCGTGATGATCGGCGGGCTGTTCGCCGGGGTCGAGGAGGCTCCCGGCGAGCTCGTCTTCATGAACGGCAAGCAGTTCAAGACCTACCGCGGCATGGGCTCGCTGGGCGCGATGCAGAAGCGCGGCACCCAGTCCTACAGCCGCGACCGGTACTTCGCCGACGACGTCCTCTCCGACGACAAGCTCGTGCCCGAGGGCATCGAGGGGCAGGTGCCCTACCGGGGCGCGCTGGCCACGGTCGCCCACCAGCTCGTCGGCGGGTTGCGCGCGTCGATGGGTTACGCGGGCGCGGCGACCATCGCCGACCTGCAGGAGCGCGGCCGGCTGACCCGCATCACGTCCGCGGGCCTGACCGAGAGCCACCCCCATGACATCCAGATGACGGTGGAAGCACCGAACTACCGGGCCCGGTGACCTGATGCCCGCACGCGACACCGTCGAGATCGGCCTCAACCGCTTCGCCCGCCGGGGGTACGACCTCGACGAGGTCTCGATCGTCCCCTCCCGCCGCACGCGGGACATGGACGACGTCTCCACCGCCTGGCAGATCGACGCCTTCCGCTTCGACATCCCCCTGGTCACCAGCCCGTCGGACGCCGTCGTCAGCCCGGCGACCGCGGTCGCCGTGGGCCGGGCCGGCGGGCTCGGCGTGCTCAACGCCGAGGGCCTGTGGACCCGCTACGAGGACCCGACGCCGGTCTACGCCCGCATCCGCGAGGCGGCCGGCGCCGGTGCGCCGCCGGTCTCGGTGCTGCAGGAGGTCTACGCCGCGCCGGTGCAGCCCGAGCTGATCACCGCCCGGATCAAGGAGATGGCCGCCGCCGGGGTGACGACCGCGGTCCGGGTCTCCCCGCAGCACACGCTGCAGCTGGCGCCGGCGGCCCTGGCGGCCGGCGTGGACCTGCTGGTCATCCAGGGCACGATCGTCTCCGCCGAGCACGTGACGACCTCCGGCGAGGCGCTCAACCTCAAGGACTTCATCGCGGACCTCGACGTCCCGGTGATCGCGGGCGGCGCGGCGAACTACCAGACCGCCCTGCACCTGATGCGCACCGGCGCGGCCGGCGTCATCGTCGGCGTCGGTGCCGACAGCTACTCCACCGGGGACGCCGTCATGGGCATCCGGGTGCCGCTGGCCAGCGCGATCGCCGACGCCGCGGCCGCCCGCCGCGACTACCTCGACGAGACCGGCGGCCGGTACGTGCACGTCATCGCCAACGGCCGGATCGAGACCAGCGGCGCCATCGCCCGGGCCCTGGCCTGCGGCGCCGACGCCGTCCAGCTCGGCGAGCCGCTGCGAGCGGGCGCCGAGGCGCCCGGCGGGGGCATCTGGTGGGACTCGGTGGCCGCGCACCCGCGGCTGCCCCGTGGTGGCACCTCGGCGCCCGTCGAGCCGGCCGGCTCGCTGGCCGACGTGCTGCTCGGCGAGGCGCACGCCGCGGACGGCCGCACCAACCTGTTCGGTGCGCTGCGGCGCACGATGGCCAAGACCGGCTACCGGGACCTCAAGGAGTTCCAGCGGGTCGAGCTGGTCGTGAGCGGCTGATGGACTTCCCCACCGTCCTGGTCGTCGACTTCGGGGCGCAGTACGCGCAGCTCATCGCCCGGCGGGTCCGCGAGGCCGGCGTGTACTCCGAGATCGTCCCGTCGTCGACGCCGGCCGAGGAGATCGTGGCGCGCAAGCCCGCGGCGATCGTGCTCTCCGGCGGCCCGTCCAGCGTGTACGCCGAGGGCGCGCCGCAGGTCGACCCGGTGCTGTTCGAGTCCGGGGTGCCGGCGTTCGGCATCTGCTACGGCTTCCAGGCGATGGCGGCCTCCCTGGGCGGCACCGTGGCCCGCACCGGCGACCGCGAGTACGGCGGCACCCCGCTGACGGTCACGACCGGCGGCCGGCTGTTCGGCGACCTGCCCGTGGTCCAGCCGGTGTGGATGAGCCACGGGGACGCCGTCAGCGAGGCCCCGCCCGGGTTCACCGTGACCGCCACCTCCACCGGTGCGCCGGTCGCCGCCTTCGAGGACGTCGACCGCCGGCTGGCCGGTGTGCAGTTCCACCCCGAGGTCCGGCACACCGCGCACGGGCAGACGGTGCTCGAGCACTTCCTCTTCGACATCGCCGGGCTGGAGCCCAGCTGGACGATGGCCAACGTCGTGGAGGAGCAGGTCGCCGCGATCCGCGACCGGATCGGCGACCGGCGGGCGATCTGCGGGCTGTCGGGCGGCGTCGACTCCGCGGTCGCCGCCGCGCTGGTGCAGCGGGCCATCGGAGAGCGGCTGACCTGCGTCTACGTCGACCACGGGCTCATGCGCGAGGGCGAGACCGAGCAGATCGAGCGGGACTTCGTCGCCGTGACCGGCGCCGACCTGCGGGTGGTCGACGCCGCCGACCGGTTCCTCTCCGCGCTGGCCGGCGTCAGCGACCCCGAGGAGAAGCGGAAGGTCATCGGCCGCGAGTTCATCCGGGTGTTCGAGCAGGCCGCCACCGACGTCGTCGCCGACGCGCAGGCGCACGGCGAGACGGTCGACTTCCTCGTGCAGGGGACCCTGTACCCCGACGTCGTGGAGTCCGGTGGCGGCACGGGGACGGCGAACATCAAGAGCCACCACAACGTCGGCGGTCTCCCCGACGACCTGACCTTCACCCTCGTCGAGCCGCTGCGCACGCTGTTCAAGGACGAGGTGCGCGAGGTCGGCCGGCAGCTCGGCCTGCCCGACACCCTCGTGCAGCGGCAGCCGTTCCCCGGACCGGGCCTGGGCATCCGCATCGTCGGTGAGGTCACCCGCGACCGGCTCGACGTGCTGCGCCGGGCCGACGCGATCGTCCGCGCGGAGCTGTCCGCGGCGCACCTGGACACCGAGATCTGGCAGTGCCCGGTGGTGCTGCTGGCCGACGTCCGCTCGGTCGGCGTCCAGGGCGACGGGCGCACCTACGGGCACCCGGTGGTGCTGCGCCCGGTGTCCAGCGAGGACGCGATGACCGCGGACTGGACCCGGCTGCCCTACGACCTGCTGGCGCGGATCTCCACCCGGATCACCAACGAGGTGGCCGAGGTGAACCGCGTCGTCCTCGACGTGACGAGCAAGCCCCCGGGCACCATCGAGTGGGAGTGAACGAACTGGCTGGAGCGCGGGGCCGGCGCGACTCGGCTCAGCCGGCGCGGTAGGCCAGGCCGCGGCCGTCGGGTGCGGTGAGGGTGAGCCGGTCGCCGTCGACGGCCAGGGTGGCCCCGGCGGTGAGGACGGCGATCACCTGCTCGTCCTGCCCGGCCAGCTCCGGCGGGCAGGCCACGTCCTCGACGGCCAGGTCCTCGACGGCCGGCGGGCCGAGGGTCAGCACGTCCCCGTCCCGCCGCCACGGACCGCTCCAGCCGCGGCAGCCGGTGGACCCGCTCGCCGTCCCGTCGGCCGCGAGCTCCAGCCGCGGCTCGCCCTGCACCGACGAGGCGAGCTCGCCGACCACGAGGGTGTCGAGCACCCAGCGCGTGCCCACCGGGTCGCGGTCGGGGACCGGGACCTCGCGGGTGAAGTGCAGGGTGGCGCCCTCCCCGGTGAGCACGAGGGCCTCGCCGTCGCGGGCGGCGCGGTCGACGGCGGCCAGCGCGGACAGGAAGGCCGACTCGGCGGCCATGACCGGCGGGTCGCACGCCATCTCCGTCTGCCCGATCGGGTCGAGGACCAGCGCGTCCCCGTCGAGCCGGTAGCCGGCGAAGTAGTGGTTGCAGAACGCCGTGCCGCTGAGCCGGCCGGGCTCGGCCACGAGGGTGGCGGCCGAGCCCCGCGGCAGCGGCAGGGCGGCGCCGGCGACGTCCCCGGACACCAGCCGCCAGCTGCCGAGGACGTCGGGGCGCCGGGGTTGCTCCGCCGGGTCCGCGCACGCGGGCGCGGTCAGCAGGACGGCGCCCAGCGCGGCGAGCAGCAGCAGCCGGGGCACGGCGCCAGCCTGGCCGCACGGCCCGGCCGGGTGCAAGCGGCACTGCCGGGTGCAGACGCCGGGGACGCGGGCGACGCCGGGACGCGCGAGCGGGCCCGGGGAGCGGCTGCTCCCCGGGCCCGCGACCGGATCCACGCCCCGACCCGGGTCTCAGCGCCGCCGTCGTGCCCGGCGGACCTCGCTCACCAGCAGGGCGACCCCTGCGCCGATCAGCACGAGCCACAGGACCCCGCCGTCCTCGAGGACCCCGAGCGGGAGGTCGGCGGGGGTGAGACCGATCAGCGCCCACAGGACGAAGAGCAGTCCCGGGACCAGCGCGACGAGGTCGGGCCGGCGGCGGCGCGGCGCGGGGACCGCGGTGGCGCCGGCGAGGACCGGGGCGTCGGCCGCCGTGAGCTCGCGCAGCGCCTGCTCCTGCCAGGCGGTGGGCGTGGTCGGGAACTCGCTGTAGTCAGCCACGGGACACCTCCACGTCACCGACGCCGTGGTCGATGACCACGACGAACTCGGGCTCCCCGTCGTCGACCCAGGCGCCGGAGCCGGTGCCCGGGAAGAAGCCGCCGTCGGAGGAGCCACCGTCGAACACCCGGGTCGAGCCGACGCCGGTGTCGATGTCCAGCCGGACGTCGGCGTCCCGGGGCAGGACGACGTCGAGGTCGCCGACGCCGTGGTCGATCTCGACGCGCAGCGCCTCGTCGAGGTCGGAGACGTCGATGCGGCTGAGGTCCACGGTCATGTCGCCGGCGCCCAGCTCGTAGCGGTCGCGCACCTCGGCGACGCTCGCCGGCCGGTAGTTCCGGTCACCGACCCCCGCGCCGGTCGGCCACGGCACGGACGAGGCCACCGCGAGGGCGAGGGAGAGGACGGCGCCCAGCGCGACGAGCCCGCCCCGGGAGGTGCGCCCGGGGACGAACGCGGCGGCCACGAGACCGAGGCCCACGGCCAGCAACGCGACCGCGAGGAACGGCCGGGGACCGGGGTTCCAGTCGCTCAGCTGCGTGACCAGCGCCAGCAGCCCGACGGCGATGAGCGCGCCGGCGAGGGTGACGCGGCCGACCGGGGAGCGCGGCTGCGCCGGTGTGGGCGGGGCGGCCGGTCCGGCGGCCGTGGCGAGGCCTCGGGGGAGGGCCCCGGCGCCGTCCCCGGCGCGCGGCCCGGCCGGCATGACGACGCACAGCAGCAGGTAGACGATGATGCCGGAGCCTCCGGCGAGGGTCAGCGCGACGAAGCCGACCCGCCAGAGCAGCGCGTCGATGCCGCTGTACTCGGCGAGCCCGCCGGCGACGCCGGTGAGCATCCTGTCGGAGCGGCTGCGGCGCAGTGCGGTCCGTGCGGGCGGACCGGGCGGCGGAGGCGGCGGCCAGGCCGGGCCGGGCGGGTCCACCGAGGGGGGCGCGGGGGGCGGGACTGCGGTCATGGCACAGAGCGTGCGCGCCCGGCGGTGGCCCGGTCATCAGGGAACGCCCCCATCCGACCCTGGTCCCGCCCGCGGGGGTGATCACCGGTGCCCGCGCCGCCCGCGCGGTGCGACCATCGACACCGTGATGGTCGAGGGGCAGGCGCCCGAGGAGGTCCGGACCGGCGACGCGGCGACCGCCGCGGTCCGGCCGCCGGCGCCCTCCCCTGCTCCGCGGCCACCGCTCGTGCGTCCGCGCACGGGGCGGATGCTGGCCGGCGTCTGCGCCGGGACCGCCGCCCACCTGCGGGCCGACCCGCTGGTGGTGCGGGTGGCGATGGTCGCGCTGGCCGTCACCGGCCTGGGCGTCGTCGCCTACGGGCTGCTCTGGCTGTTCATGCCGCTGTCCGACACCGACGATGCGCCGGCCTTCGTCGCGCCGCAGCCCAGCCGCCGGCAGACCATCGGCCTGGTCCTGCTCGGCATCGGCGCGCTGGTGCTGGTGACCGACGTGGCCAGCTGGGGCGGCGGGGGGGTCACCGTCCCGCTGCTCCTGGTCGGCGCCGGCCTGGCCACCATCTGGCGGCAGCTGGACACCGACCGCACGCTCAAGCGGCCCGGCGTCCGGTGGGTGCTGGCCGGCGGCGTGGCCCTCGGCGTGATCGGCGTCGTCCTGCTGCTGGCCACCACCGGGCAGCTGGCCAACGCGCGCAACGGCTTCGCCGCGACCCTGGTGATCCTCGTCGGCATCGTGCTGGCGACCGCGCCCCTCTGGCGGCGGCTGCTCACCTCCCGGGAGGCCGAGCGCACCGCCCGGATCCGGTCCGAGGAGCGGGCCGCCGTCGCCGCCCACCTGCACGACTCGGTGCTGCAGACGCTCGCGCTCATCCAGCGGCACGCCGCCGACCAGCAGGCCGTCGCCCGGCTGGCCCGCAGCCAGGAGCGCGAGCTGCGCACGTGGCTGTACGAGCCGGAGAAGGCCTCGCAGGGCACGTGGGCCGGGCTGGTGTCGGCCATGGTCGCCGAGGTCGAGGCCGACCACGCGCTGACCGTGGACCCGGTGGTGGTCGGTGACGCCGAGGTGGACGACGCGCTGGCCGCGCTCGGTGCCGCCACCCGCGAGGCGCTGGTCAACGCCGCCAAGCACTCCGGCGCCGCGTCGGCCGACCTGTACACCGAGGTCACCGCGCGGCAGGTGTCGGTGTACGTGCGCGACCGGGGGGCCGGGTTCGACCCGGCCACCGTGCCGGCCGACCGGCGGGGGCTGCGCGACTCCGTGGCCGGCCGGCTGACCCGGGTCGGCGGGACGGCGACGGTGCGGTCGGCGCCGGGCGAGGGGACCGAGGTGGAGCTGCTGCTCCCGAGGGAGGAGCAGTCGTGACCGAGCCGCAGGTGCCGAGGGTCTTCCTCGTCGACGACCACGGGATGGTGCGCGCGGGGGTGCGCGCCGAGCTGGGGGAGGCGGCGACCGTCGTGGGCGAGGCGGCCGACGCCGACGCCGCGATCGCCGGCATCCGCGCCACGGTGCCCGACGTCGTCCTGCTCGACGTGCACCTGCCCGGCGGCGGCGGGCGTGCGGTGCTCGAGGCGCTGCGGAGCGAGCTGCCCGCCGTCCGGTACCTGGCGCTGTCGGTGTCCGACGCCGCGGAGGACGTCATCGCCGTCATCCGGGCCGGCGCCCGCGGCTACGTCACCAAGACCATCTCCGGACCCGACCTGAGGTCGGCGGTGCAGCGGGTCGCCGACGGTGACGTCGTCTTCAGCCCCCGCCTCGCCGGGTTCGTGCTCGACGCCTTCGCCGCCGCCGGCGGTCCCGGCGCGGCGTCCCCGGCGGAGGACCCGGCCACCGACCCCGGCCTGGACCTGCTCTCGGCCCGGGAGCGCGAGGTGATGCAGCTGCTGGCCCGCGGCTACACCTACCGGGAGATCGGCTCGCGGCTGTTCATCTCGGTGAAGACCGTGGAGTCCCACGCCTCGAACGTGCTGCGCAAGCTGCAGCTGTCCAACCGCAACGAGCTCACGAGGTGGGCCGCCACCAACCGGCTGCTCTGACCGGCGACGAGTGGCCGGTCCGAGCGGCTTCCACTAGGACTGGGACGACCTGACCGGTGGCCGGCCGAGGGCCGGCCGGCAGAGCGGAGAGCGCATGCTGCGCACCCTGTCCCGTCCCCTGGTTGCGGGTGTCCAGCGCTACCTGCCCGGGGCGTTCGTCTTCGCCGTCATCCTGACCGTCGTCGTCGCCGTCCTCGCCCTCCTCTTCGGCGACATCGGGCCGGCGGAGCTGACGCGCGCGTGGGGCGACGGTCTGTCGGGGCTGCTCGCCTTCATGACCCAGGTGGCCCTGGTGCTGCTGCTGGGCTACACGCTCGCCCTCACCCGGCCGGTCAAGGCCGGGCTCGTCCGCATCGCCGACGTGCCGAAGAGCCCCCGGGCGGCGTACGCCTTCGTCGCGCTCGTCTCGGCCGTGGCCTCGCTGATCAGCTTCGGGCTGGGGCTGGTGGTCGGGGGCGTGATCGCGCTGGAGGTCGGCCGCGCCGCGCGCCGCCGGGGGACCCGGCTGCACTACCCGCTGCTGGTCGCCAGCGCCTACTCCGGCTTCGCCGTGTGGCACATGGGCTACAGCGCCACCGGCCCGCTGGCCGCCGCGACGCCGGGCAGCTTCGTCGAGGAGGCGATCGGCCGGACGATCCCCATCGGGGAGACCGTCTACTCGTCGTGGAACCTGATCGCCATCGTCATCGCCGTGGCGGCGATCCTCGGCACGGTCGTGCTGATGGCGCCCAAGAAGGGGGACGCCGTCACCGAGCTGCCCGAGCGGATGGGGTCGGAGGACCCCGACGTCGAGCTCGCGACCCCCGAGACGCCGGCCGAGCGGATGGAGGCGTCCCGCCTGGTCACCGCGGTGCCGGGCCTGGCCCTGGTGGGCTACCTGGTGGTGTACGTGGTGCAGGAGGGGTTCGACCTCACCCTCGACATCGTCAACTGGTCGTTCCTCGCGGCGATCCTGCTGATCGTGCGCAGCCCGGCCGAGCTCGCCGAGCTGGTCAGCGGGGCGGTGCGCACGGTCGGCGAGGTGCTGATCCAGTACCCGCTGTACGCCGGGATCATCGGGATGATGACGGCCTCCGGGCTGGCCACGCAGCTGAGCGAGTTCTTCTCCGACGTCGCCGGCCCCGGCACGCTGGGCGTGCTGGCGTTCCTGTCCGCCGGGCTGCTGAACCTGTTCGTCCCCAGCGGCGGCGGTCAGTTCGCCGTCCAGGCGCCGATCTTCCTCGATGCCGCCGACGCGCTGGGGGTCGACCCGGCGGTCATCACGATGGCCATCGCCTACGGCGACCAGTGGACCAACCTGATCCAGCCCTTCTGGGCACTGCCGCTGCTCGCCGTCGCCGGCCTCGGCGTCCGCGACATCTTCGGCTTCACCGCGATCACGTGCCTCATCAGCGGCATCGTCTTCGCCGGCACGCTCCTGGTCCTCGGCGCGGGGTGAGCCGGCCCGGCGCTACTCGGTGAAGACGACGTGGAAGGCCTCGGCGAGAGCGCCGGCGGGCAGGCCGAAGGTGCGCGCAGTCCGGGCCATCCAGCCGGTGACGAACTGCTCGACGTCGTCGCGGTGGCCCACCTGGCTCACGTGCGCCTTGAGCGCGGCGAACTTCAGCTCGGCCACCCCGGTCACGTCGACGGCGTGGTCCGCCCGGGGGCTGGCGCCCAGCCACACCTCCGAGACCGTCCACGCCTCGAGCCCCTCGCGGGCCAGCAGCTCGGGGAACGCGAACGGGTTGCGGGCGTCGGGGTAGACCGCCCGCAACGTCGACTCCCCCACGGTCATGTGGTCGGGGTGGCTGGCGCCGATCCGCTCGTAGAACCGCTCGGGCGAGCTCGTCAGCACCCGCTGCGGACGCACCTGGCGGATCACCCGGGTGATGTCGCGCCGCAGGTCGAGGGTCAGCTCGAGCCGGCCGTCGGGGTGGCCGAGGAAGCGGACGTCGGTCACGCCCACCGCCGCGGCCGCGGCCCGCTGCTCCTCCTGCCGCATCGGTCCCATCAGGTGGCGCGGGGTCTCGTCGAACCCGCCGGCGTCGCCGTCGGTGACGATGCAGTAGGTGACCTCGGTGCCGGCCGCCGTCCAGGTCGCGACGGTGCCGGCGCTGCCGAAGTCGACGTCGTCGGGGTGGGCGAGCACGCACAGGACGCGCTCGACGTGCTCGGCGGGACGGCGGGCCAGGGGAGCGGTCACCCGGCGGAGCCTAGAGAAGGGGCCCTCCTGCCCGCCGACCCGCTCGCGGGCCCGTGGGTCGGGTCCCTGCACCAGGGCGGTCAGAGCCGGCCGCGTCCCTGCCGCAGCAGCATGAGCGCGAGGGTGGCGCCGTCGTCCCCGAGGGCGGAGCGGAAGCGGGCCAGCACCTGCGACTCCCGGGACAGCGACAGCCGGGTGCCGCCGGAGGCGGCGCGCAGCGCGCCGATCTCGCGAGAGACCGCCAGGCGGCGCTGGACGAGCTCGATGATCTGGGCGTCGCAGGCGTCGATCTGCTCGCGCAGCGCGCCGATCGGGTCGGCCGGGTCGGTGGCGGCCGTGGTGGTGACGGCGGTGGTGCTCATCGGGGTCCTCCTGCGGGTCGGCTCTCGGCCGTCGGACCCCGGAACCACGAACGCCCCGGGCTCCTCGGGCCCGGGGCGTCTGTTGCGGCGTGTGCTCAGCCAGCGGTGACGGACACCGGATCCCGGTGGCCGTAGTAAAAGCTGACCGTGGCGAGCACGTCGGCGAGTGTGCCACACGTCGCCGCCCGGTCGGGCGGGGGCCGCCGTCGTCCCGCCGGGCCCTGTCACCCGTCCGAACTACAGTGGTGTGGCTATGAGCAGCGTCCAGCAGGCCCTCCCCGGTACCGCCGCCCTCCAGCGGCACACGCGCGGTCAGACGGGGCGGGAGCTGGACCGCATGCTCGCCGGGCTCAACGGCCCGCAGCGCGACGCGGTGGTGCACGAGGGCAGCCCGCTGCTCATCGTCGCCGGTGCCGGGTCGGGCAAGACCCGGGTCCTCACGCACCGCATCGCCTACCTGCTCGGCGCCCGCGGTGCGCAGCCGGGCGAGATCCTGGCGATCACCTTCACGAACAAGGCCGCCGGCGAGATGAAGGAGCGGGTGGCCGCGCTGGTCGGCCCGCGCGCCCGGGCGATGTGGGTGTCGACCTTCCACTCGATGTGCGTGCGCATCCTGCGCGCGGAGGCCGCCAAGCTGGGCCTGAAGTCGTCGTTCACGATCTACGACCAGGGCGACTCGGTGCGGCTCATGTCGATGGTCGCCCGCGACCTGGACCTCGACGCCAAGCGCTACCCCGGCCGGAGCCTCGCCGCCCAGGTCTCGAACCTGAAGAACGAGCTGGTCGACGAGGAGGCGTTCACGCCGCAGACGGCGCCGGAGAAGGTGTTCGCCGAGGCGTACACGCTCTACCAGCAGCGGCTGCGTCAGGCGCACGCGCTGGACTTCGACGACCTGATCATGACCACGGTGCACCTGCTGCAGGCGTTCCCGGACGTCGCCGAGCACTACCGCCGCCGCTTCCGGCACGTGCTGGTCGACGAGTACCAGGACACCAACCACGCGCAGTACGTGCTGGTCCGCGAGCTGGTGGGGCCACCCGAGGGCTCGGCGGGCGGGGCCGTTCCCCCGGCCGAGCTGTGCGTCGTGGGGGACGCCGACCAGTCGATCTACGCCTTCCGCGGCGCGACGATCCGCAACATCGACGAGTTCGAGCGCGACTACCCGCAGGCGACGACGATCATGCTGGAGCAGAACTACCGCTCCACGCAGCGCATCCTGCGGGCGGCCAACACCGTCATCGCCAAGAACACCTCCCGCCGGCCCAAGAACCTGTGGACCGATGCCGGTGACGGCGAGCTGATCGAGGGCTACGTCGCCGAGAACGAGCACGACGAGGCCGCGTGGGTGGCCGAGCAGATCGACGCGCTGGTCGACGAGGGCACGGCGGCGCCGAAGGAGATCGCCGTCTTCTACCGGACCAACAACGCCTCCCGCGTGTTCGAGGAGGTGTTCATCCGCGTCGGCATGCCCTACAAGGTCGTCGGCGGGGTGCGCTTCTACGAGCGCAAGGAGGTCCGCGACGCGCTGGCCTACCTGAAGGTGGTCGCCAACCCGGCCGACGTGGTGAGCCTGCGCCGGGTGATCAACACCCCCAAGCGCGGCATCGGGGAGCGCGCCGAGGCCTGCGTGGAGGCCTACGCCGACCGCGAGCGGATCCCGTTCGCCTCGGCGCTGCGGCTGTGCTCGGAGGTGCCCTCGCTGGCGCCGCGGTCGCTCAAGGCGATCCAGGAGTTCGTGGCCCTGCTGGAGGAGTTCGAGCAGCTCGTCGCGACCGGCTCGGGCCCGGCCGCGCTGCTGGAGAGCATCCTCGACCGCACCGGTTACCTGACCGAGCTCTCGGCGAGCACCGACCCGCAGGACGAGGGGCGCGTCGACAACCTCAACGAGCTCGTCTCGGTGGCCGCGGAGTTCGAGGCGGCCCACCCCGAGGGCACGGTCACCGACTTCCTCGAGCAGGTCTCGCTGGTGGCCGACGCCGACCAGATCCCGGTGGCCGGTGACGAGGCCGGCGTCGTCACGCTCATGACGCTGCACACCGCCAAGGGGCTCGAGTTCCCGGTGGTCTTCCTGACCGGGCTGGAGGACGGCGTCTTCCCGCACCTGCGTGCGCTCGGCGACCCCAAGGAGCTGGAGGAGGAGCGCCGGCTGGCCTACGTCGGCATCACCCGCGCCCAGCAGCGGCTGTTCCTCTCGCGGGCGACGGTGCGCACCAGCTGGGGGCAACCGGCCTACAACCCGCCGTCCCGCTTCCTCGACGAGCTGCCCGCCGACACCGTGCACTGGGCCAACCTCACCCCGACCCCGGCGCCGAGCACCGGCTACGGCCGCGGGTACTCCTCGGCGCAGACGCGGGTGGCGGCGACCGGCCTGTCCACCGGGGGCCTGCGGGGCGGTGCCGGCAACCGGGCCGTCGTCTCGGTCGAGGTCGGCGACCGGGTGAGCCACGACGCGTTCGGGCTCGGCACGGTCGTCGAGGTCAACGGCGTCGGTGACAAGGCCCAGGCGACCGTCGACTTCGGCAGCGGCGGCACCAAGCGCCTGGTCCTGCGCTACGCCCCGCTGGTCAAGCTGTGACCGGCTAGATCGCGACGCCGCGCTCGGCCAGGTAGTCCTCGGGGTCGATCCGCCGGCCGTCCATGCCGCCGCGGTGGATCTCGTAGTGCAGGTGCGGGCCGGTGGACTGGCCCTCGCTGCCGATCTGGGCGATCTCGTCGCCGGCGTGCACGATGTCGCCGGCCGAGACGTCGTAGTAGCGCATGTGGCCATAGATGTGGACGTCGCCGTCGGCGTCCTGGATGTAGACGGCGTTGCCGTAGCCGGAGGCGCGGCCGGCGCGGAGGACGACGCCGTCGGTCGTCGCGTAGATCGGGGTCCCGAGCGGGGCGGCGAGGTCCACGCCGTAGTGCATGGCGCCCCAGCGCATGCAGAAGCAGGTCGTCATCCGGGCGCCGGGCACCGGGTCGGCCGTCGTGGGGGTGCGGGCGGCGCGGGAGGCGGCGAGCTCGCCGAGCCTGGCCTGCGCCTCGGCCTCGCTGATGCCCTGGCGGACGCTGACGTCCTCCATCTCCCCGGTGAGACCGAAGTCGCCGAGCCCGTAGTCGGCGGCGCTCGCGCTGACCGGCGCGTCGGGCGCCTCCCCGAGGAAACCGGGGGTGGCGGCGGCCAGCGCGCCGGCGACCAGGGCGGCCAGCCACAGCGGGCCGCGGCGGCCCGGGGGACGGGGGAGGCGGCGGCGGGCGGCGGTGTCCTCACCGGTGGCGGGCGCGGTGCCGGGGGCTGCGCCGGCGGCCGCGCCGTGGGCCCCGGCGCCGTCCTCGTCCTCGCTGCCGGCCTCGGGAGGCGAGCTGCTCGCGGGAGCGGTCACCCTGCGGCCGAAGCGGCCGGTGAGCTGGGCGGGCCCGGTGAGCTCGCCCGCGTCCTCCGGACGCTCCAGGAGCGTGGGACCGGCAGAGCGAGACACGTGGCACCTCCCGTGGAGCCCGCCCGCCGGCGCCCGGGGGCGCCCGTCGGGGGAGCGACGGCGGCGGAGGCGACCGGTTCTGGGACGCCCACCGGGAGTGGTCCCGGCGCCGTGATCGGACCGTAACTGTGCGTCAGTCAGGTGACGGGCAAGCGACCCTGCGTGTCGCCGTGTCGACCGACACGGCGTGCGGTCGTCGGCACGCCGGCCCGCGCCCGGGGGGCGCCGACGAGCGGGAAACCGGGCAGCGGGAGGCTCGGGGGCGGCGCGCTGACCAGCGGGTCGTCCCCCGCGTCGGTCTCGCGTCCGACCCGTCGGCCGGCCCGGGGCGGGACCGTCGGTCGGGTGGTGCGGGTGGGGCGGGTGGGGTCAGGCGGCCGCGGGGGTGGCCGACGGCGCGGCGCCGCGGAGGCCGGCCAGGGTGACGGCGACCTCGTCGACCACCGTGCGGGAGAACGGCAGCGACATGTGCCCCACCCCGCGCACCAGTACGTTGCGCGCGCCGAGGTCGGGGTGGTCGCAGCGCGCCGCGCTGGTCGGCAGCACGAGCTGGTCGAGGTCGCTGTAGACCGCGGTCACCGGGAGGGTGAAGCCCGGTGCCGGCTCGGCCAGCTCCTGCAGCAGCGCGGAGCCCGGGCGCAGCTGCCGGACCAGCGGCGTGGGCAGGAGGTGGGCCAGCACCGAGCCCGCGTGCGGGGTGCCGAGGGTGACCAGGCTCTGGATGCGGCGGGCGCCGTCCTGCCGCTGCGCGTGGTAGCGGGCGATCAGCCCGCCCAGGCTGTGGCCGACGACGTGGACGCGGTCGTGGCCGGTCCGGGCGCAGATCCGCTCGATCTCCTCGCCGAGGTCGGCCGCGCCCGCCGCGGCGTCGCCGAGCAGGGGGCTGTAGTTCCAGGTGCAGACGGAGGCGAAGCCCCGGCGGCGCAGCCCGCGGCGCATGGCGGTGAAGATCGACCGGTTGTCGACCAGCCCGTGGACCAGGAGCACGGGCACGCGCGCGGCCAGCGGATCGGCCGCGAACAGGGCGCGGACGCTGGGCGGGGCCGCGGCGGGCCGGCGGCTCGGGTCCGGCCGCAGGACCTCGGTGCGCGCGCCGAGGGGGTACATCAGCACGTGCGCGCCGACGAGGGCGAGCTCGGTGATGCCGCCGGTCAGCGTGGCCGGGCGGGCGAGGGCGCGCAGGACCCCTCGTGGCGCTCCGGGAACCGGCGTGCCGGTGTGCGACGCTGGTTCCGACCCCGGGTCGGTGTGCGGCCGCATCGGCACTCCTCCCCGTGTCGGTCCCGCGGCGGGACCGGAGACCTGCTCCGTCGGTGGCTGAGCACGGCTTGTGCTCCGTTCACCCGACGGTAATACCGCCGAGTGTCACACGTCACACGTGCGACACCCCCGGACCGGCGCTTCGAGGCCGGTTCGTGACCATCGGATCGAAGGGGGCACCGTGTCCGCCCGCGAACGACCGGCCCGCGACGCCCGGGCCGCCACCGCCCGGCGGGCGGGTGACACCCGGACCGCCCGAGGCCGGGGCGGTGCCCCGGCGGGCGGGTCCGCCCGCGGCCGCTCCGGAGCGGGTCCGGCCGGCAGGCCTCGTCCCGGCCGGCCCGGCGGCCGCCCGTCGGGCCCCGGCCCCGCCCTCGTGGTCGGCGACGTCCCGGTGGTGGCGCGTGCCGCGGGAGGGCTGCTGCTGCTGGCGGGGCTGCTCGGGATCGCCGCCCTCGACCCGACCTACCTCGTCCTCGCCGGTGAGGAGACCTCGCTGGCGGCCGGCGGTGCCGGCGTGCCGGCCGGGCTCGTCGTCCCGCTCGTCTCGCTGGCCGTGGGCGCGCTCCTGGCCGCCGGCCGGCTGCCCAAGTTCGGCCTCGCCCACGCCGGCGTCGCCGGCGCGCTCGCGGTGGGCGCGCTGCTCATCGAGGTGCACGACGGCACCTGGTCCACGGCCCGCGCCGGCCGCGAGGTGGTCGCGGGGGAGTGGGTGCTCACCACCTCGGTCGACCGGGGCGCCGGGTGGTGGCTCGGCATCGCGGCGCTGACCTGCCTCGTCCTGGCCGGCGGCTGCGCCGCCGCGGCGTGGGGGCGCACCGTGATGGAGGACGACGGGTCGCTGGACCCCGCCCGTCCCGGGCTGGCCGGTGCGGCCGCGCTGCTCGGCGGTGCGACGGTCCTGTGCCTGGCCGCGCCGGCGGTGGGCCTGCCCGAGCTCCTGGTCACCAACCCGCGCACACTGGAGGAGGTCGTCGTCGAGCAGCAGGGCCCGCAGGCGCTCTACGGGCGTCCCGGCTGGGCGCTGCTCGGCGGCCTGCTGCTGGCCGGCGCGGTCCTGCTCTGCTCGGCGCTGGCGCCCTCGCTGCGGCCGCGGCTGGCCGCCGTCGGGGGGTTGCTGGCGATCACCGCCGCGGTCCTGTCCGCGGGGCTCGCCGGCCTGCGGGACGCCGGCGCCCCGGAGCTGGAGTGGACGCTGCCCGGCGTCGGGCTGCTCCTGCTCGGCGTCGCCTACGCGGGGCTCACCCTGCTCGCCTGGCGGCTGCGCCGGCCGCCACCGGCCCGCCGCTGACGGGGCTCCTACGCTGCCCGCCGTGGAGGCCGAACGGTTGCGCGTCGTGGTCGCCGGACCCGGCACCGGGGACGGCGCCCGGGCGGTGGTCGCGCTGGCCCGCGCGCTGCGGGTCGCCGGCGCGGAGGTGGTGCACACCGGCGGCGGTGGCTCCCCGGCCCAGCTCGCGGCGACCCTGGTGCAGGAGGACGCCGACGCGCTGGGCCTGGCCGGGAGCTCCGGCGCCCTCCTCGCCGAGGTCCTCGGCCGCGCAGCCGACCAGGGTGCCGACGACGTCGCGGGGTTCCTGATCGGCGCCGTGGGCTCCGAGGCCGACGGCGCCGACCTCCCGGAGAGCGCCCGCGCCTTCCCGCCCGGCGCGGCCCCGGACGACGTCGTCGGCTGGCTGCGCACCGTCGGCGCCGGCAGCTGACGCCCCGCGCGGGGCCCTGAGCAGGACGGTCGCCCGTGGGTGCCCATGCCACCGCCGGACCTCGTCCGGGTGACCGGTCTGTGATGCCGCCCACCCCTCACATCGCCGGGGAGACGGCGGGGTGACGGGGACGTTACGGTGCCTGCTCGTGGATCTCTTCGAGTACCAGGCCCGTGACCTGTTGGCCTCGCACGGCGTTCCCGTCCTCCCCGGTGGCGTCGCCGAGACGCCGGAGCAGGCCGAGGCGATCGCCCGCGAGATCAGTCAGCAGGTCGTCGTCAAGGCGCAGGTCAAGGTCGGGGGCCGCGGCAAGGCCGGCGGCGTCAAGCTCGCGGCCGACGCCGACGAGGCGCGCGCCCGCGCCCAGGACATCCTCGGGCTGGACATCAAGGGCCACATCACGCACAAGGTGATGGTCGCCCAGGCGTCCGACATCGCCGAGGAGTACTACTTCTCCTACCTGCTCGACCGTGCCAACCGCACCTTCCTGGCCATGGCCTCGAAGGAGGGCGGCATGGAGATCGAGCAGCTCGCCGTCGAGCGGCCCGAGGCACTGGCCCGGATCCCCGTCGACGCCACGACCGGCGTCGACGCGCAGAAGGCCGCCGAGATCGTCGACGCCGCGAACTTCCCGGCCGAGGTCCGCGACCAGGTCATCGCGATCGCCGTCCAGCTGTGGGAGGTCTTCCAGCAGGAGGACGCCACCCTGGTCGAGGTGAACCCGCTGGCCAAGGCCCCCGACGGGACCGTCCTGGCGCTGGACGCGAAGATCACCCTCGACGAGAACGCCCGCTTCCGGCACGAGGCGCACGAGGCGCTGGAGGACACCGCCGCCGCGGACCCGCTCGAGGCGCGGGCCAAGGAGAAGGACCTCAACTACGTGAAGCTCGAGGGCGAGGTCGGCATCATCGGCAACGGCGCCGGCCTGGTCATGAGCACGCTCGACGTCGTCGCCTACGCCGGTGAGGAGTTCGGCGGCGTCAAGCCGGCCAACTTCCTCGACATCGGCGGCGGCGCCTCGGCCGAGGTCATGGCCAACGGCCTGGAGATCATCCTCTCCGACCCGGCCGTCAAGAGCGTCTTCGTCAACGTCTTCGGCGGGATCACCGCCTGCGACGCCGTGGCCAACGGCATCGTGTCCGCCCTCGGGATCCTGGGCGACGAGGCGACCAAGCCGCTGGTCGTCCGGCTGGACGGCAACAACGTCGAGGAGGGCCGGCGGATCCTCGCCGAGGCCAACCACCCGCTGGTGACCGTGGTGGACACGATGGACGGCGCCGCGCGCCGGGCCGCCGAGCTCGCCGCCTGATCGCCCCGAACACCAGACAGGACTCAGAGATGTCGATCTTCCTCAACGAGAACAGCAAGGTCATCGTCCAGGGCATGACCGGCTCCGAGGGGCGCAAGCACACCCAGCGGATGCTGGCCTCCGGCACCGCGATCGTCGGCGGCGTCAACCCCAAGAAGGCCGGCCAGAGCGTCGACTTCGACGGCGCCAGCGTGCCGGTGTTCGGCTCCGTCGCCGAGGCCATGAAGGAGACCGGCGCCGACGTCAGCGTCATCTTCGTGCCGCCGGCCGGCGCGAAGGCCGCCACCATCGAGGCCGTCGACGCGCAGATCGGGCTCGCCGTCGTCATCACCGAGGGCATCCCGGTGCACGACTCCACCTACGTCTGGGCCCACGCCCAGGGCGGCGCCACCCGGATCATCGGCCCGAACTGCCCCGGCCTGATCAGCCCCGGGCGCTCCAACGCCGGCATCATCCCGGCCAACATCACCAAGCAGGGCAAGATCGGCCTGGTCAGCAAGTCCGGCACGCTGACCTACCAGATGATGTACGAGCTCCGCGACATCGGCTTCTCCACCTGCGTCGGCATCGGCGGCGACCCGGTCATCGGCACCACCCACATCGACTGCCTGCAGGCCTTCCAGGACGACCCGGAGACCGAGGCCATCGTCATGATCGGTGAGATCGGCGGCGACGCCGAGGAGCGGGCCGCCGACTTCGTCAAGGCGAACGTGACCAAGCCGGTCGTCGGCTACGTCGCCGGCTTCACCGCCCCCGAGGGCAAGACGATGGGCCACGCCGGCGCCATCGTGTCCGGCTCGGCCGGGACCGCCCAGGCCAAGAAGGAGGCCCTCGAGGCCGCCGGGGTCAAGGTCGGCAAGACGCCGTCGGAGACCGCGCGCCTGATGCGGGAGATCGTCGGCGGCTAGTCCGCCTCGCCGTCGCCCGCTGCCCCGGTCCTCCCTCGGACGACCGGGGCAGCGGCGTCTCCAGGGCCGGGAGCTCCTCGTCCGGCACGGGCGTGGCCGGGCCCGCGCGAGGAGGCGGAGCCGTGTGTCGGCCGGGTCACGAACCGACCCGCACGGGGGAGTTCTAGGCGTGGCGAGGTTGCATGCGTCAACATCAACGGGCCAGCATCCCTGCGACCAGGGTGCCATGACAGAGGAGAGTCGACCGATGACAGGTAGTCAGCCGCCTCAGCAGCCGGGTGGCTACGGGCAGCCCGACCCGGGTCAGCAGCCCGGGTACGGCCAGCCGGCCGGTTCCTCCCCGCACGGCCAGCCGCAGCCGGGCCACGCCCAGCAGCCTCCGCAGCAGCCCTACGGCCAGCCGCAGCCCGGGTACGCGCACAACCCCTACGCGCAGCCGGCCGGGACCGGCGGCTCGGTCTCGTTCGACCCCAAGAAGCTCACGATGGCGTCCTACGTGATCGCCGGCGGCTTCCTCGTGTACTTCCTCCTGCTCTTCTTCGACTGGTACCAGTTCGACAACGGATTCGTCGACGTGGGCGCCAGCGGCTGGAACTCCGGCGCCGCCACGACGGCCTTCATCCTCTTCCTCCTCGCCGCGGTCTGGGCGCTGCTGCCGGCGGTCACCGACCTCAAGCTGGGCTTTCCGCGCGGCTTCGTGACCGTCGGCCTGACCGGCCTGGGGCTGCTCTTCACGCTGATCGCCTGGATCGACACGCTCGAGCTGGACTTCAGCCTCTGGTCCCTGCTCGGCCTGCTGGTCGCCGCCGCGATCACCGGCTTCGCGGTCCTCGGCCTGCTCCCGGAGCTGAGGAACCGCCCCGGCCTGCCCGGCGGGCTCGCGAACGCGGCGCAGTGGGCCAACCAGCAGGCGCCCGCCTTCGGCAACCAGCCGCAGGCCCCGCAGCAGCAGTACGGCCAGCCGCAGTCCTACGGCCAGCCCCAGCCTCCGCAGCAGCAGTACGGCCAGCCGCAGTCCTACGGCCAGCCCCAGCCCCCGCAGCAGCAGTACGGCCAGCCGCAGTCCTACGGCCAGCCCCAGCCCCCGCAGCAGCAGTACGGGCAGCAGCCGCAGTCGCCTCCGCCCCCGCCGGCCCCACCCGGCCAGGGGCCCACGCCCGGTCAGCCGACCGGCGGAGCCTGACCGCGGCGTCCGCACGCCGTCCGTCCCGCCGGTGGGCCCGGCCCGCCACCGTCACAGCAGAGGAGTCGTCGAATGTCCAGCAGTCAGCCGCCCCAGCAACCCGGAGGGTTCGGGCAACCGTCCCCGGGTGAGCAGCCGGGGTACGGCCAACAGCCGGGCGGCTCCTCGCCGTACGGCCAGTCCCAGCCGCCGCAGCAGCCCACCCCGCCGGCCTACGGGCAGCAGCAGCCGGCGCCTCAGCAGTACGGCCAACCGCAGCAGTACGGGCAGCCCCAGCAGTACGGCCAGCCCCAGCACGGCCAGCCCACGTTCGCCGGCCAGGGCGGGGGTTCCCGCTCCTTCGACCTGTCGAAGGTCTCGCTCCTCGACTGGCTGATCGCCGGCGGCTGGGTCCTGCTGACCCTGTTCATGATCCTGCCGTGGTTCGGCTTCGACCAGGAGACCGACGGCATCGACGACTCGGTCAACGGGTTCAGCAGCTCGGTCGAGGTCGGCGGCTTCGGCAGCTTCGACATCGGCTACTCGACGGCCCTGTCCGTCATCGCGTGGCTCCTGATCCTCGCCGCCGCGGTCTGGGCGATCCTCCCGGCCTTCGTCGACCTCAAGCTGCCGTTCCCGCGCAGCTTCGTCACCGTCGGGCTGAGCGCGCTCGCGCTGCTGCTCATGTTCATCTGCTGGATCCAGGTGCTGACCGTCGACGAGGAGGCGCCCTTCAGCGTGGTCGCGTTCCTCGCGCTGCTCACGGTGGTCGCCATCACCGCGGTCGCCGTCCTCAGGCTGCTGCCCGAGCTGAAGGCTCGCAAGGCCGGTGCCCACGCCGGCCCCGGCGCCGGAGGCGGCTTCGGCGGTGCCCAGCAGTACGGCCAGCCGCAGTCCCCGCAGTACGGGCAGCCGCAGGCACCGCAGCAGTCCTACGGGCAGCCGCAGTCCCCCCAGTACGGCCAGCCGCAGGCACCGCAGCAGCCCTACGGGCAGCCGCAGTCCCAGTCCCCGCAGCAGGGGCAGCCGCAGGCACCGCACCACGGGCAGCCGCAGGCACCCCAGCAGCCCTACTCGCCCCCGCCCCCGCCGCCGGTCCAGCCGGGCCAGGCGGGTCAGCCGGGTCAGCCCGGCCAGCCCGGCCAGCCGGGCCAGGGTCCGACCCCGGGGCAGCCCACCGGGGGGTTCTGACCGCTCGCGCCCCCCGGGGGGCGCCCAGCACCGGTACGCACGAGGGCCGGCGACGTCGCGTCGCCGGCCCTCGTCGCGTTCCCCGGCGCGTGGCGCGCCCGTCCGCGGCCGGCGGTCGGGATAGTGGGGCACGTGGTCCCGCTGCTGTCGCGTCTGACGTCCTCCGGACGGCGGGTCCCCGGCCACCCCGTCTGGCTGGCCGTCGCGGCGGTCGCCGCCCTCTCGGTCTTCGGGCTGGTCGCGCTGACGCTCGCCCTCGTCGTGGTGCAGACCCTCGACCCCACCGGCGGGCTGTCCGTCGGGGGATGCGCCGCGCTCGCCGGCCGGCTGTGGGTGCTCGCCCACGGCGGCCGGCTGCAGCTCGAGTCCGGCCCGCTCGCGCTCGCGCCGCTCCTGCTCACCCTCGGGGTGGCCTGGGGGCTGGTCCGGGTGGGCCGCGGGGTGGCCGACGCCTCGGACGTCCCCGATGCCCGCGCCGCCGCCGAGGTGACCGGCGTCGCCGTCGCGGTGCACGCCCTCGTCGCGCTGCTGGTCGCCGTCGCCGTCGGTGCGCCCGGCCGCGGTCTCCTGCAGGCGGTCGGCGGCGCCGCGGCGCTCGCCGCGCTCGCCACCGGCTGGGGGGTGGCGCGCCAGAGCGGCCTGGTCGACGACGTGCTGGACCGCCTCCCGGCGCCGGTCCGGCCGGCGCTCCGCGGCGCCGCGGCCGGGGCGCTGACCGCCCTGGCGCTGTGCACCGCGATCGTGGCCATCGCCGTGGCGGCCGACGCCGCGGGATATGCGCGGCTGTCAGCGGACCTGGGGGGCTCGGGGGCGGGCGCCGTCGGTCTGCTGGGCCTCGCGCTGCTGCTCCTGCCGAACGCCACAGCCGCGGTCCTCGGCATGGCCGCCGGACCGGGGTTCTCCGTCGGTGCGGCCACCCTGATCTCGGCCGACACGGTGACGCTCGGGCCGCTGCCGGCGCTGCCGCTGCTCGCCGCCCTGCCCGACACCCAGGCGGTGCCGCTGATCGCCCTGGTCTCCCTCGCGGTCCCGGCGACGGCCGGGCTCGTCGCCGGGGCGGTCGTCGGCCGCCGGCTGACCGGGGACGGCGGGCCCGTCGTCGCCGGGCTGTGGGCGGTGGTCTCCGGGGCGCTGATGGGGGTCGCCGCGGGCGTGTTCGCGTGGGCGGGCGGCGGCGCCCTGGGCGACGGCGGGCTGGCGGAGGTCGGCGCACGCCCGGTGGCGACCGGGCTGGCCGTCGCCGCGCAGGCCGGCATCGCCGCCGTCCTCGCCGCGGTGGTCACCCGCTGGCGGGCCGGCAGCCGACCGGCCATCGGTGCTCGGAGCCGCCGCGAGCAGCCGAGCGGGAAGGGGGTCCCGGGGTCCTTCTAGGATCACCGGCGTGCCGTCCGCCGACTCGTCCGGGCGAGCCCGCGTCGTCGTCCTCGTCTCCGGTGCAGGGTCGCTGTGCGCCGCGCTGCTCGACGCCGCCGACGAGCCGGCCTACCCGGCGGCGGTCGTCGCCGTCGGTGCCGACCGGGAGGCGCCCGGCCTCGAGCACGCCCGCCGGCGCGAGCTCCCCACCTTCGTCTGCCGGCTGGGCGACCACCCCGACCGCTCCGCCTGGGACCGCGCGCTGGCCGACGCGATCGCCGTGCACCGGCCCGACCTGGTGGTCTCGGCCGGGTTCATGAAGATCGTCGGCCCGGCGGTGCTCGGCGCCTTCGGCGGCCGGCTGCTCAACACCCACCCCGCGCTGCTGCCGGCCTTCCCCGGGGCGCACGCCGTCCGGGACGCGCTGGCCGCGGGGGTCGAGGTCACGGGCAGCACGGTGCACTGGGTCGACGCCGGCGTGGACACCGGCCCGGTGATCGCCCAGCGCGAGGTGCCGGTGCTGCCGGACGACGACGAGGACCGGCTGCACGAACGGATCAAGGCCGTGGAGCGGACGCTCCTGGTGGACACGGTGGCGCAGCTCGCCGCCGGTCGGCCGGCCGGAGGCAGGAAGAGGGAGACCCCCCGATGAGCGACCGCACCCCCATCCGTCGCGCGCTGCTGGGCGTGTACGACAAGAGCGGCGTCGAGGAGCTCGCCCGCGGGCTCGCCGAGGCCGGTGTCGAGCTGGTCAGCACCGGCGCGACCGCTCGCCGGATCGCCGACGCGGGCGTCCCGGTGACCCCCGTGGAGCAGGTCACCGGCTTCCCCGAGTGCCTCGACGGCCGGGTCAAGACGCTGCACCCCGCCGTGCACGCCGGGATCCTGGCCGACCGGCGCCGGCCGGAGCACGTCGCCCAGCTCGAGGAGCTGGACATCCGCGCCTTCGACCTGGTCGTGGTGAACCTCTACCCGTTCACCGAGACGGTGGACTCCGGTGCCACGCCCGACGAGTGCGTCGAGCAGATCGACATCGGCGGCCCGGCCATGGTGCGGGCCGCGGCCAAGAACCACCCCTCGGTCGCGGTCGTCGTCGACCCCGCCCGCTACGGCGACGTGCTCGCCGCGGTCCGGGCCGGCGGGTTCACGCTCCCCGAGCGGCGGCGCCTGGCCGTCGCGGCCTTCCGGCACACGGCCACCTACGACATCGCCGTCGCCTCCTGGATGGGCAGCGTGCTGGCGCCCGGGGAGGACGGCGCCGCCTTCCCGGAGTGGGTGGCGGCGAGCTGGGAGCGCGCCGACGTCCTGCGCTACGGCGAGAACCCGCACCAGGGGGCCGCGCTGTACCGCGGCGTGCAGCCGGGCCTCGCGCACGCCGAGCAGCTGCACGGCAAGCAGATGTCCTACAACAACTACCTCGACACCGACGCCGCCTGGCGTGCCGCGCACGACCACCGCGACCCCTGCGTGGCGATCATCAAGCACGCCAACCCCTGCGGGATCGCCGTGGGTCCCGACATCGCCTCGGCCCACCGCAAGGCGCACGCCTGCGACCCGGTCTCGGCCTTCGGCGGGGTGATCGCCGCCAACCGCGAGGTCGACCTCGCGATGGCCGAGCAGGTCGCCGACGTCTTCACCGAGGTCGTGGTGGCGCCGTCGTTCACCGAGGACGCCGTCCAGGTGCTCACGGCGAAGAAGAACATCCGCCTGCTCCGGCTGCTCACCGGCTCCCGCGCCGGCACGGAGCTGCGGCCGGTCAGCGGGGGCCTGCTGCTCCAGGCGGCCGACCGCATCGACGCCGCCGGCGACGACCCGACCAGCTGGACGCTGGCGACGGGCGAGCCGCTGGACGCCGCGGAGCTGGACAACCTCGTCTTCGCCTGGCGCAGCGTGCGGGCGGTGAAGAGCAACGCGATCCTGCTCGCCCACGACAAGGCGACGGTGGGCGTGGGCATGGGCCAGGTCAACCGCGTCGACTCCGCCCGGCTGGCCGTGGCGCGGGCCGGCGAGCGGGCCGCCGGCTCGGTCGCCGCCTCCGACGCGTTCTTCCCGTTCGCCGACGGCCTGCAGGTGCTCGTGGACGCCGGGGTCCGCGCCGTCGTCCAGCCGGGGGGCTCCGTCCGCGACGCGGAGGTCGTCGCCGCCGCGGCCGCCGCCGGCGTCGCGATGTACCTCACCGGGACGCGCCACTTCGCCCACTGATGAACGACCCCCTCGCCCCCCGCCACTCGCAGGCTCGCAGCGGGTCCCTGCGAGGGGGCCACGGGCCCAAGCCCCATGTCCGGCCGCCGGAGGCCGGGGAGACCCTCGAGGACGCCGATCTCGCGCGGGTCGACTGGTGGGGCGCGGAGCTGGCGGAGGTCACCTTCGTCCGCTGCCGCTTCGACGACGCCGACCTCACCGAGCTGGTCACCCGGCGCTGCGTGTTCGAGCAGTGCGTGCTCACCGGCGCCCGCATGGCCGGCTCGCGGCACATCGGGACGGCGTTCCTCTCCTGCCGCCTGGACCGGTCCCGGCTGTTCGACGCGGTGTGGGAGGGGTGCAAGCTCACCGGCTCGCACTTCCCGGGGGCGACCCTGCGGCCGCTCACCACCTCCGACAGCGACTGGAGCTGGACCTCGCTGCGCGGGGTCGACCTCTCCGGCTCGGACCTGTCCGGTCAGCGCTTCACCGAGGCGGACCTGACCGACGCAGACCTGCGCGAGTGCGACCTCACCGGGGCGCACCTCGGGCGCGCCCGCTTGCAGGGGGCCAAGCTGCGGGGGAGCGACCTGCGCGGCGCCGTCACCGATGCTGTGAACTGGCGCACGTTCGACCTCACCGGCGTCCGCCTGGACCTGGCGCAGTCCGTGCAGGTCGCACGGGCACACGGGGCGCTGGTGACCGACTGAGGCTGCCGTGACCCGTGGGAAAGCGAACCCTTCCGTCACGGGTTTGAGATCCTGATGATGTGGGCATGCTCGTCGCTTTGGTCCTCGTCCTGATGGTCGCCTGCGCGCTCTCGGTCTGGAAGGACGTCGTCCACCAGCGCAGCGACGGCTCGCTGGGCGGGGCCGACTTCCCGCGGGGAGCCGTGGCCGCCACCCGGCGCACCCTGCGCTCCTTGCTGCCCCGCTCGCGCAAGCCCCTCCTGCCCGCCGAGGACCGCGCGCCGCTGCCGGGCCGGATCAGGTGCTCCGACCTCTCCGGCTACGTCGCGTCCGGCTACCAGGGGATCGTCGTCCACCTCATGCAGGCCGACCGCCGCCGCCGGGCCTGACCGCCCTACCGCACCTTCGGGCCGGTCAGCATCGCCTTGAGCGAGCCGAGCAGCCCGAGGGCGGGGACCGCCAGGGCGAACCAGAAGCCGAGCTCGAAGGCGTCCCAGGTGAACTCGGTCGCGTTGAGCGCCACGAGCGTGCCACCGGCGGCCGCCATGGTCGCCAGCAGCGCCAGGACGCCGAGCGTCTTGTGGCTCCGGGCGGGCAGCAGGCACAGCAGGCCCAGCACCAGGAGCGCACCTCCGGCGAGGACGATCACCGGGGGCTGCCACGAGCCCGCGTCGAAGTCCTCGAAGCCGTCGGAGACGAGGTCCCAGCCGCTGGCCCCGGGCACCCAGACCAGCGCCAGGGAGACCGCCGCGGCCACCCCGGCGAGCACCAGCAGCAGGGCGGCCGACGGATCGGGACGGCGCACCGTGACCGGCGAGGTCGAGTACTGCGGCGTCGTGTAGTAGCTCTCGCTCTGCTCGGGGTACCCGTGGGCGCCCGTGCCCGACCGGCCCTCACCCGCCGGCCCGCCCGCTCCGGAACCGCCCGCTCCGGAACCGACCGCGCTGGCCCCGGCGCCGGAGTAGGCGGCGCTGCCGACCGGCTGCAGCCCCGGGGTCGTGCTCTCGCGCCACCCGGCGGACTGCTGCCCCGGGACGTCGTGGCGGGGGGCGGCAGGGGACTGGTCGCGCTCGCTCATGGCTCTCCTCGCGGCTGACGCGGGCGGGAAGGCGCCCACGGGCACGCCAGCCTAGGGCCGCGCCGGCCTCGCCGGACGACTGCCGGGCACACCGCCGCCGTCGCCCGGGCGGGTTCGGGCAGACTGTCGCCCGTGCCCGCCACGACCCTCGACGGCAAGGCGACCGCCGCCGCGATCCGGACCGAACTGACCGAGCGCGTGGCCGCGCTGACCGCCGCCGGCCACCGTCCCGGCCTCGGCACGGTGCTCGTGGGCGACGACCCCGGCAGCCGGTGGTACGTCGGCGCCAAGCACTCCGACTGCGCTCAGGTCGGGATCGCCAGCATCCAGCGCGAGCTCCCGGCGACCGCGACCCTCGCCGACGTGCTCGCCGTCGTCGAGGAGCTCAACGCCGACCCCGCGTGCACCGGCTACATCGTCCAGCTGCCGCTGCCGCGGCAGGTGGACGAGTACGCGGTGCTCGAGGCGATGGACCCGGCCAAGGACGCCGACGGGCTGCACCCCACCAACCTCGGCCGGCTCGTCCTGGGCGTCGACGGGCCGCTGCCGTGCACCCCGGTGGGCATCGTCGAGCTGCTGCGCCGGTACGACGTGCCCATCGCCGGAGCCGAGGTGGTCGTGGTCGGCCGCGGCATCACCGTGGGCCGCCCCCTCGGCCTGCTGCTCACCCGGCGCAGCGAGAACGCCACCGTGACCCTCTGCCACACCGGCACCCGCGACCTGGCCGCGCACCTGCGGTCCGCCGACATCGTCGTCGCGGCCGCCGGCGTCCCCGGGCTCGTGACCCGGGACGTGGTCAAGCCGGGAGCCGCGGTGCTGGACGTGGGGGTCAGTCGGGTCGACGGGAAGATCGCCGGGGACGTCGCGAGGGACGTCGTCGAGGTCGCCGGGCACGTGGCGCCCAATCCCGGCGGCGTGGGCCCGATGACCCGCGCCATGCTGCTGCTGAACGTGGTCCTGGCCGCGGAGCGCGCGGCCGGCGTCGAGGCGCTCTCGGCCTGATGGTGACCATGACCCGTCCGCCGCTCCACCGCCGCCGGCCCTTCCTCGCCGGTCTGCTGCGCCAGCTGCCGCTGCTCGCCGTGATCGTCGCGGTCGGCGTGGGGCTCGCCATGGTGGCGTTCGAGCACTGGCGGCGCGGGCTGGTCGTCATGGGCGTCGCCCTGGTGGTCGCCGCGGTCCTGCGGCTGCTCCTGCCGGTGCGCCGGGTGGGCTTCCTCGCCGTCCGCAGCCGGCCGGTCGACGTCGTCCTGCTGGCCGGCGTGGGGGTGGCCGTCGTCGCGGTCGCGCTGGCCATCCCGGCCGACGCCGGGACCGTCCCCCTGCTGCCTCCGAGCCCCCGCTGAGGCGGCGGGGTGCGTTCTGCCGCTAGGTTGGCCGCCATGGCAGAGCAGCCCAGGAACGGCAAGGTCACCGTCGTCGGTGCCGGCTTCTACGGCTCGACCACCGCTCTCCGTCTGGCGGAGTACGACGTCTTCGAGACCGTCGTCCTCACCGACATCGTCGAGGGCAAGCCCGAGGGCCTGGCCCTCGACATCAACCAGTCCCGCCCGATCGAGGGCTTCGAGACGAAGGTCGTCGGGGTCGGGGGCGGCTCCTACGAGGGCACCGAGGGGTCCGACGTCGTCGTGATCACCGCCGGACTGCCGCGCAAACCGGGCATGAGCCGGATGGACCTCATCGAGACGAACGCGAAGATCGTCCGCGAGGTCGCCGAGAACGTCGCCCGGACCTCCCCGGACGCCGTGGTCATCGTCGTGTCGAACCCGCTCGACGAGATGACCGCGCTGGCGCAGCTGGCCACCGGCTTCCCGAGGAACCGGGTCATGGGTCAGGCCGGGATGCTCGACACGGCCCGGTTCAGCCACTTCGTCGCGGAGGAGTGCGGCGTCCCCGTCGCCTCCGTGCGCACCCTGACGCTCGGGTCGCACGGCGACACGATGGTCCCGGTGCCCTCGCGGTGCACCGTCGACGGCAAGCCGCTGGCCGACGTGCTGCCCGCCGAGCGCATCGAGGAGCTGGTGACCCGGACCCGCAACGGCGGGGCCGAGGTCGTCGCGCTGCTCAAGACCGGATCGGCCTACTACGCGCCGTCCGCGGCCGCCGCACGCATGGCGAAGGCGGTCATCGAGGACTCCGGCGCCGTCATGCCCGTGTGCGCGTGGGTCGACGGCGAGTACGACATCTCCGGCGTCTACCTCGGCGTGGAGGCCGAGATCGGGCGCGAGGGAGTGCGGCGGGTCGTCCAGGGCGATCTGACCGACAGCGAGCTGGCCGGGCTGCGCGAGGCGGCCGAGGCCGTGCGCGCCAAGCAGGCCGACATCGCCGACCTGTGAGCCGACCTCCGGCCGCACCGGCCGGAGCTGCAGAGAGGGAACCATGAGCAAGATCAAGGTCGAGGGCACCGTCGTCGAGCTCGACGGCGACGAGATGACCCGGATCATCTGGCAGTTCATCAAGGACCAGCTGATCCTCCCGTACCTCGACGTGAACCTCGAGTACTACGACCTGGGCATCGAGCACCGTGACGCCACCGACGACCAGGTGACGGTCGACTCCGCGAACGCGATCAAGAAGCACGGCGTCGGCGTCAAGTGCGCCACCATCACGCCGGACGAGGCGCGGGTGGAGGAGTTCGGCCTCAAGAAGATGTGGCGCTCCCCGAACGGGACCATCCGCAACATCCTCGGCGGCGTCATCTTCCGCGAGCCGATCATCATGGAGAACGTGCCGCGGCTGGTGCCGGGCTGGACCAAGCCGATCGTCGTCGGCCGCCACGCCTTCGGCGACCAGTACCGCGCCACCGACTTCCGCTTCCCGGGCGAGGGCACCCTGACGGTGACCTTCACCCCGGCCGACGGCTCCGCGCCGATCGAGCACGAGGTCTTCCAGGCGCCCGGCGCCGGCGTGGCCCTGGCGATGTACAACCTCGACGAGTCGATCCGCGACTTCGCCCGGGCCTCGCTGAACTACGGCCTGAACCGCAACTACCCGGTCTACCTCTCCACCAAGAACACGATCCTCAAGGCCTACGACGGCCGGTTCAAGGACCTGTTCCAGGAGGTCTTCGAGGCCGAGTTCAAGGACCGCTTCGAGACGGCCGGGATCACCTACGAGCACCGGCTGATCGACGACATGGTCGCGGCGTCCCTCAAGTGGGAGGGTGGCTACGTCTGGGCCTGCAAGAACTACGACGGCGACGTCCAGTCCGACACCGTCGCGCAGGGCTTCGGCTCGCTGGGGCTGATGACCTCGGTGCTCATGAGCCCCGACGGGCGCACCGTCGAGGCCGAGGCCGCCCACGGCACGGTGACCCGGCACTTCCGGCAGCACCAGCGCGGGGAGCAGACGTCGACCAACCCGATCGCTTCGATCTTCGCCTGGACCCGGGGCCTGGCGCACCGGGGCAAGCTGGACGGCACCCCGGAGGTCACCCGGTTCGCCGAGACGCTGGAGAAGGTCTGCATCGACACCGTCGAGGGCGGTCAGATGACCAAGGACCTCGCGCTGCTCATCTCGCGCGACCAGGCCTGGCTGAACACCCAGGACTTCCTCGCGGCCATCGACACCAACCTGCAGAAGGCCATGTCCTGAGCAGGACGGCCTGAACAAGGACCCCGTCCTCCTCACGCCACGCTCCGCGCGGCGCGAGCCTCCGGAGGGGGCCGGACGCCGGCCCCCTCACCTCCCGGGTGAGGGGGCCGGCGCGCGTCCCGGCTCCGGGGATCCGGGTTCAGCTCAGCCGAACACCTGGGTCCACCACGGGCCGCCCGGGCCCTCGGCGATCCCGACCCCGAGCCGGGTCAGGTCGCAGTCCAGGATGTTCGCCCGGTGGCCCGGGCTGGTCATCCAGGCCGCCATGACCGCGGCGGCGTCGGACTGGCCCCGGGCGATGTTCTCCGCCCGGGCGGAGGTCCCGGCCGCGGCCGCCCGCTCGAACGGGTCCCGGCCGTCGGGGTCGGTGTGGTCGAAGAAGCCGCGGTCGCGCATGTCGGCGCTGTGCGCCCGGGCGAGGGCGGCCAGTCCCGGGTCGGCCACGAGGGCCCCGCAGCCGGCGGCCGCCCGCTGCTGGTTGACCAGCGCGAGGACCTGCTGCTCGGCCGGCCCTGCCGGTGCCGGGGCCGCCGCTGCGGGAGCCGGCGTGCCGGCCGGCGCCGGCGCGGTCGGCGTCCCTGCCGCCGACGGCGTGCTGCTGCCGGACGGGGTGCTGCTGCCGGGCGGCGTGCTGCTGCCGGACGGCGAGCTGCTGCCCGACGGCGAGCTGCCGGTGGCCGGCGGGGTGCCCGGCCCGG
Organism: Trujillonella humicola; assembly: GCF_046233715.1. NCBI lineage: Bacteria > Bacillati > Actinomycetota > Actinomycetes > Geodermatophilales > Geodermatophilaceae > Trujillonella > Trujillonella humicola. Next base: position 173,023 of record NZ_JBJNRJ010000002.1, read on the forward strand.
TGCTGCCCGGGGTGCCGCCGGGTGTGCCGGGGGAGGTCGTGCCGGGGGAGGTCGTGCCGGGCCGTGTCGTGCCGGGCGGCGTCGTGCCGGGCGGTGTCGCGCCCGACCCTGGGGCGGTGGCGCTGCCCGGCCCGGTGGTGCCGCCGGGCGGCGTCGTGCCGGCCGCCGTCGTCCCGGGCGGGGCCGGCTCGGGCGGGGGAGGGGCGCCGTCCGGCTCGCCGTCCACGTCCAGCCGGACCGTGCCCGACTCGAGGTCCGCGCCGCCGGGCTCCAGGTCGGTCGAGGCGTCGACCGTCACGGTGCCGTCGGCCGGGGTGCCGGCGCCGGGGACGACCAGGACGGCGAGCACGACCGCGGCCACCGCCGCGCAGACGCCGGCTCCCGACAGCAGGGCGGCCCGTCGGCGCAGGAACGCCGTGAGCCGGGTCAGCGGCCCCGGGCCGGTGGTCATGTGGTGCACGAGGGGTCCTCACGAGTTGCAGATGACACGGATGTGCTTTACCGGAGACTAGACGTGATCGGTCCGTCACGAAAAGCCACCGAGGTCAGCCGCCCCCCGCTGGCCCGTGGTCCGTCCGGGTGGGTGCCCGGTGGGCATCGTCGGGCGGGGCAGGCAGCATGGAGCCGCACCGCACGACCGCCGTACCGCACGACCGCCGAACCCGAACCGAACCGACAGGAGCACGCCGCCGGTGAGCGACGTCTGGCTCAACATCCTCATGGTCGTCGTCTTCGTCCTGATCGGCGGCTTCTTCGCCGGGGCGGAGATCGCCCTGGTCTCCCTGCGCGAGTCGCAGGTGCGGGGGATGACCGAGTCCGGCGGCCGGCGCGGCGCGGCCGTGGCCCGGCTGCTCAAGGACCCCAACCGGTTCCTCGCCGCCGTCCAGGTGGGTGTCACCCTCGCCGGCTTCTTCTCCGCCGCCTTCGGGGCCAGCACGCTGTCCCAGCCGCTGGCCGACGTGCTCCAGGAGCGCGGCCTCTCGCCCGGGCTGGCCGGCACGCTCGCGCTGATCCTGGTGACGATCGCGATCAGCTACCTGTCCCTGGTCGTCGGCGAACTGACCCCCAAACGCCTGGCGCTGCAGCGGGCCGAGGGCTTCTCCCTGCTCGTCGCCGCGCCGCTCAACGGCGTCGCCACGGCGTTCCGCCCGGTCATCTGGCTGCTGTCCCGGTCGACCAACCTGCTGGTCCGCCTGCTCGGTGGCGACCCGAAGGCGAGCGGTGAGGAGATCAGCCAGGAGGAGCTGCGCGACCTGGTGGCCGCGCACGAGTCGCTGAGCAGCGACGAGCGGCAGCTCATCGGCGAGGTCTTCCGCGCCGGAGACCGGGAGGTCCGCGAGGTCATGACGCCGCGGACGGAGGTCGACTTCCTCGACGCGTCGCTGACCGCGAGCCGGGCGGCCCGGCAGGTCGCCGACAGCAGCCGGTCCCGCTTCCCGGTCGTCGGCCGCGACCAGGACGACGTCGTCGGCTTCGTGCACATCCGCGACCTGCTGCTGCCCAACCACCCCGCCGGGCGTGCGGCGACCGTCGGCGACCTGGCCCGCGAGGTGAAGCGGCTGCCCGGTACCGCCGGCGTGCTCACCGCGCTGTCCGGCATGCGCCGGGAGAACCAGCACCTGGCGATCGTGGTCGACGAGTACGGCGGCACCGACGGCATCGTCACCCTCGAGGACCTCATCGAGGAGGTCATCGGGGAGATCTACGACGAGTACGACGAGGAGGTCGCCCCGGGACCCGCTGCGGTGCCCGGCGGCCCCCAGGACGTCGACGGCCTGCTCAACCTCGACGACTTCGCCGAGGTGACCGGGCTGCGGCTGGCGGAGGGCCCCTACGAGACGGTCGCCGGCTTCGTCCTGGCCGAGCTCGGCCGGCTGCCGGAGGTGGGCGACGTCATCGAGGTCGAAGGCCGCCGGATGAGCGTGGTCGAGCTCGACGGGCGGCGGATCGCGCGCCTGTCGGTCACCCGCCCGGCACCGCCCGCGCCCGACCCCGAGTCGGTGGAGAGCGCGGCGGGCCCGGCCTAGCGGCCGCTCTGCAGAGCACCGCCCCGAGCCCTGCGGGAGGCGGTCAGCGGCGGGCCTGCGCGACCTGCCAGGCGTCGCGGACGATGCCGGCCAGGTCGGTGTGCCGCGGTGCCCAGCCCAGGTCGGCCCGGATGCGGTCGCTGCCGGCCACCAGTTGCGCCGGGTCACCGGCGCGCCGCTGCCCGACCTCGACCGGCACCGGGTGTCCGGTGACCTCCCGGACGGCGTCGACCACCTGCTGGACCGAGAAACCCGTGCCGTTGCCGAGGTTGTAGATGCGGTGCTCGCCCGGCTGCGGTGCGGTGAGCGCCAGCAGGTGGGCGTCGGACAGGTCCTGGACGTGGATGTAGTCGCGGATGCACGTGCCGTCGGGCGTCGGGTAGTCCTCGCCGTACACCGTCATCACCTCCCGCTGACCGGCCGCCACCTGCAGCGCGATCGGGATGAGGTGGGTCTCGGTGGTGTGCCGCTCGCCCAGGCCGTAGGCGGCTCCCGCCACGTTGAAGTAGCGCAGGCTCACCGCGGCGAAGCCGTACGCGGTCGCGTACGAGGTCAGCATCGCGTCGACGGCGAGCTTGGTGGCGCCGTAGGTGTTGGTCGGCCGGGTCGGCGCGTCCTCCGGGATCGGCACCTGCTCCGGCTCGCCGTAGGTGGCCGCGGTCGAGGAGAAGACGATCCGCCGGCAGTCGGCGGCCCGCATGGCCTCGAGCAGGGCCAGCGAGCCACCGACGTTGGTCTCCCAGTAGGTCTCCGGCCGGACCTGCGACTCGCCGACCAGGCTCTTGGCGGCGAAGTGCAGCACCGCCTCGGGCCGGACCTCGGCCAGCACCGGCGCCGAGTCCTGCAACGAGGCCGTCACGAGCCGGGCGCCGGGCGGGACCGCGTCGGCGTGGCCCGTGGACAGGTCGTCGAGCACGGTCACCTCGTGCCCGGCCTCCAGGAGGGCGGCGGTGACTACGCTGCCGATGTAGCCGGCGCCGCCGGCGACCAGAACGCGCATGGGACCCACCCTAGGGACGGCGGAGCGGACGCACCCGACCCACCGGGGCGGGTCCGCCCTCGGGAGGACGGACGACGTGGTCAGCGCACGCCCGGCGGTGCGGTCCCTGCCGGCCTACCGGCCCGGGCGGAACCCGGCGGACCTCGCGCGCGAGCTCGGGGTGGCCCGCGCGGTCAAGCTGGCCAGCAACGAGGTGGCCTTCCCCCCGCTGCCCGCGGTCGTCGAGGCGCTGAGCACCGCGGCCGCGGAGACCAACCGCTACCCCGACAACGGCGCCGTCGTCCTCACCGAGGCCCTCGCCGGCCGCTACGGCGTCGACCCCGCGCAGGTCGTTCCGGGCTGCGGCGCGGTGATGCTGTGCCAGCAGCTCGCCCAGGCCTACAACGACCCGGGCAGCGCGATCGCCTTCGCCTGGCGCAGCTTCGAGATGTACCCGCTGCTGGCCCAGGTGGCGGGCGCCCGGTCGGTCCCGGTGCCGCTGGTGCCGGGGCGGCCGGGTGGACCGGCCGACACCCACGACCTCGAGGCGCTGGCCGCCGCGGTCGACGCCGACACCCGGCTGGTCTTCGTCTGCAACCCGAACAACCCGACCGGCACCGCCGTCGGCCGGGACGCGCTCGAGCGGTTCCTCGACGCGGTGCCCGCCGACACCCTCGTCGTGCTCGACGAGGCCTACCGGGAGTTCGTCACCGACCCCGACGTCCCCGACGGCATCGAGGTGATGCGCGGACGGCCGAACGTGGCGGTGCTGCGCACCTTCTCCAAGGCCTGGGGGCTGGCGGGCCTGCGGGTGGGGTACCTGGTCGCCGAGGATCCCGCCGTCGCCGACGCCGTCCGGCGCACGCACGTGCCGTTCAGCGTCTCGATGCTCGCCCAGGCCGCCGCGGTCGCCGCGCTGGCCAGCGAGGACGAGGTGCGCCGCCGGGTCGCCGCGGTCGTCGCCGAGCGCGACCGGCTGACCGCCGGGCTGCGGGGCCTGGGCCTGGACGTGCCCGACAGCCAGGCCAACTTCGTCTGGTTGCCCACCGCCGGACGGACGGCGGAGCTCGCCGCGGCGCTGGAGGCACGCGGGGTCATCACCCGCCCGTTCGCCGGCGAGGGGATCCGCGTCACCGTCGGCACCCCCGAGGAGGACGACCTCGCGCTCGCAGCCCTCGGCGAGGTCCTCGGCCGGAGCACCGGCCCGGGCGAGGCCCAGGAGGTTCCCGCGGTGCCGGCCGCCACGCCGACCGGCTGACCGGGCTCGCCCGCCGCGGCCTCGCACTTCGCCGGCCGATGCGGGAGGGGCAACCCGGGCCCGGCTCCGGGCTGGTTTGATGGCCGACGTGCCACCGTCCCCCACGTCGCTGCCCCGTGTGCTCTCCGGCATCCAGCCGACAGCGGGGTCGTTCCACCTCGGCAACCACCTCGGAGCGCTGCGCCAGTGGGTCGCGCTGCAGGAGACCACCGAGGCGTTCTACTGCGTCGTCGACCTGCACGCCATCACGCTGCCGCAGGACCCCGCCGAGCTGCGCCGCAACACCCTGGCCTCGGCCGCCCAGCTGATCGCCCTCGGCGTCGACCCGGGCCGCAGCTCGCTGTTCGTGCAGAGCCACGTCCCCGAGCACCTGCAGCTGTCGTGGGTCCTGGAGTGCCTCACCGGCTTCGGCGAGGCCAGCCGGATGACCCAGTTCAAGGACAAGAGCCAGCGGGAGGGCACCGCCGGCGCGTCGGTGGGCCTGTTCACCTACCCGGTCCTGCAGGCCGCCGACATCCTCGTGTACCAGGCCGACCAGGTCCCCGTGGGCGAGGACCAGCGCCAGCACCTCGAGCTCACCCGGGACCTGGCGATCCGGTTCAACGGCCGCTTCGGCGACACGTTCACCGTGCCCGAGACGCTGATCCCCGCCGGCGGCGCGCGGATCATGGACCTGCAGTCGCCGGAGAAGAAGATGAGCAAGAGCCTGCCGCCGGCCGGCTGCGTGCTGCTCCTCGACGACCCGAAGGTGACGGCGAAGAAGATCCGCTCCGCCGTCACCGACACCGGCCGCGAGATCGTCGCCGACCCGGTGGGCAAGCCCGGGGTCACGAACCTGCTGACCATGCACAGCGCGCTGTCGGGCACCCCGGTCGCGACGCTGGAGGAGCAGTTCGCCGGCCGCGGCTACGGGGACCTGAAGAAGGAGCTCGCCGAGGTCGTCGTCGACTTCGTCACCCCGGTCCGCGAGCGCACCCAGGAGCTGCTCGGTGACCGGGCCGAGCTCGAGCGGGTGCTCGCCGCCGGCGCCTCCCGGGCCCGCGAGGTGGCCGCGCAGACGGTGGCCGCGGCGTACGACCGCGTCGGGTTCCTCCCACCGGCGGGTCCGCGCGCATGACCCGGCCACCCCAGCACGACGACACCTTCGTCCCGCGCAGCCGCCCGCGCCCGGAGACGGCGGTCGTGGGCATCGTCGTCGCGATCCCCGAGCCGTGGGCGCAGCTGCTCACCGACTGGCGGGCCAAGTGCGGCGACCCCCAGGCCGGCCTGGTGCCGCCGCACGTGACCCTGCTGCCCCCCACCGAGGTGCTCGCCGCCGACCGGTCCGGGGTCAGCGAGCACCTGGCCGCGGTCGCGCGGCGGCACCCGCCGTTCGACATGCACCTGGCGGGCACCGGCACCTTCTCGCCGGTCTCGGAGGTGGTGTTCGTGGCGGTGGCCCGCGGCATCGGCTCCTGCGAGCTGCTGGCCGACGACGTGCGCAACGGCCCCCTGGGCCGGCCGCTGACCTACCCGTACCACCCGCACGTCACGGTCGCCCACGACGTCTCCCCGGACATGCTCGACCTGGCCTACAGCGCCCTGGCCGACCTGTCCGCGGAGTTCCGCGTCGAGCACTTCACCGAGTTCGAGCAGGCGTCCTCGGGGGCCTGGGTGGTGGCGCGCGAGTACCCCCTCACCGGCCCGCGCCCGTAGCCCGTCCGCCCGCTCCGCCCGGCGGGTGAGGTCGCCCGTCGCGGTCCCGGCGGAAGTCGCTGCCGCCGGTCGCAGCTAGCAGACTGGGCCCGGTGAGCGCGACCCGTGCCCGGCCCGAGCAGGCCGGCCCTCCCGGCGGGTCCGCCGGGGCCGGGGGGTCCGACGGCGACGACGGCGCCGGCCCGCCCGGCGGGGCGAACCGGCCGGCGGGCCGGTTCGCCTGGGTCGGGCAGGCCTGGGAGCGCGGCGAGGTGGGCCTCGACGGGCTGCGCCGCCGCTGGGCCTGGTTCGACCACCTCGCCCGGGCCGGCGGCCGCTACCAGCGCAGCCAGGGCAGCCTGCTGGCCGCGGGCGTCACCTACTACGCCTTCCTCGGCCTCTTCCCCGTGCTGCTGCTGGTCGCCTCGGTCATCGGGCTGGTCCTCGCCGGTGACGCGCTGCTGCAGCGCGAGCTCTACGACGCCATCCGCGAGGCGTTCCCCGGGGCGACCGGCGAGAGCATCGTCGAGGAGCTGCAGAGCGCGGTCGGGGCCGCCGGCGTGGTCGGGGTCATCGGCCTGGTCGGGTTCCTCTACGCCGGTCTCCGGGTGATGGACAAGCTGCGGGTCGGGATGGAGCTGATCTGGAAGGGCCGGGTCGACGAGCCCGAGTTCCTGCGGGACAACCTCCAGGACCTCCTGGCGCTCGTGCTCCTCGGCGCCGTCGGCCTGCTGAGCCTGGCCCTGACCGGCGTCGCGACCACCGCCACCACCTGGACCCTCCAGCTGATCGGCCTCGACGACGTCGCGGGGCTGTCGCTCCTGGCCACCGTCGTGGGCCTGCTCCTGGCCCTGGGCAGCGACGTCGTCGTCTTCCTCTGGCTGCTCAAGGTCGTGTCCGCCAGCCCGCACCGGCTGCGCGACCTGTGGCCGGGCGCGCTGTTCGGCGCCGTCGGCTTCGAGCTGCTGAAGGTGGTGGGCAGCTTCTACCTGTCGCTGATCGGCGACAGCGTCACGGCGTCGGCGCTCGGTGGGGCGGTCGGCGTCCTGGTGTGGATCAACGTCGTCTTCCGGTACGCCTTCTTCACCGCCGCGTGGACGGCGACCCTGCGCCGCTTCGCGCCGGCGGACGCCTGACCGCGCGGCGCCGGCCGACCACCGTGGCGACGACGACCCCTGCCGCGGCCACGACGAGCACGCCGCCCACCACCGCCGGCGCCCCGCCGCTCTGCTCGCCGTCCGTCGCGGCGGCGGCCGGCAGCGGGCCGGCCGGTGGCGCGGACGTGGCGGCCGGGGTCGTCGTCCCCGCCGCCGCCGGCTCCGCGGTCGCGCGGGCCTCGGCGCCGGAGTCGACCAGCCGGCCCACGCCGCCGGTGCCCGGGTCGGTGCCGAAGCCCCAGTCCAGCAGCAGTGCGGCCTGGTCGGCGGCGCGCAGCGGCAGGTTCTCGGTGCCCATGACGCTGACCACCAGGCGGCGGCCGTCGCGCTCGGCCGCGGTCACGAAGGTGTGCCGCGCCGCGTCGGTGAAGCCGGTCTTGCCGCCGAGGCCGCCCGGGTAGCCGCTCAGCGGGTTCTGGTTCTGGATCTGGTAGCCGGGGGAGCGGCCCTCGACCGGCGGCATCTGCGCGGTGGGGGCGACCAGGATCGCGGCGGTGACCGGGTCGGCGACCAGCCGGCGGAAGACCAGGGCCAGGTCGTAGGGGGAGGAGGACTGCCCGGCGACGTCCAGGCCCGACGGCGTCCCGGCGACGGTGTCGAAGGCACCGATCTGCTCCGCCGTGGCGTTCATCGCCGCCAGCGTGCGGTCGACCCCGCCGGCCGCGCGGGCCAGCGCGTTGGCCGCGTCGTTGCCCGACTGCAGGACCATGGCCACGAACAGCAGCGACACCGGGTACCGGCCGCCGGCGACCAGCCCCACCCGGCTGCCCTCCACCTGCTCGTCCTCGACGGTCCCCTCCACCACCTGCGCCGGGTCGAGCAGCGGCGCCAGGGTGAGCAGGGTCAGCGCCTTGAGGGTGCTGGCCGGGTAGTAGCGGCCGTGCGGGTCGCGCGCGGCGAGCACCTCTCCGGAGAGGGCGTCGGCGACCAGCCAGCCGCGGGCGACGATCCCCTCGGGCAGCGGCGGCGTGCCGTCGGCGACGACGACGTCCCGGGTGTCCAGGTCCTCGCCGCCCACGGTGCCGCCGCCGGGCGCGCTGCCCTGGGGCGGGAGACCCGGGTACGGGGCGGTCGGCGTGGGCGCTCCGGGGTCGGCCGTCGGCCGTGCCGGATCGGCCGCCGCCGGGCCGGACCCGGTGAGCAGTACCACTCCCGCAGCGAGCACCGCAGCGGCCCGCCGTCGCCACCCGCGCCCTCGCACGGCGCCGACGCTAGCCCGGCCGGCAGGTGACCGGGCCGGTGACCCGGCACACGCGCCACCGGCGTCGGCAACGATCGCGTCTCTATCCGCCGCTCGCCCCTGGGGGCCGGGCGGTACCCGCGGGTAGCTTTCCCCCCGTCGCCGTCGGCGGCCGAGCCGGCTCACCGCCGGGGAGGACGCACGGCGGCGGGTGAGCCCACCGGGCCGCGCCCGGCGACACCGGGTGCGGTCCCCAAGAGGAGGAGAGACGTCGTGCGCGGAGCGCGGATGAGGAAGGCCGGCTTTCGGGCGACGGCGCTGCTGCTGGCCGGCAGCCTCGCGCTGGTCGGTTGTGCCAGCGACGAGGACGAGGGCGGCAACGGCGGCGGCGGCGGTGGCGGCGGTGGCGGCGGTGGCGGTGGCGGTGACGAGCTCCGCATCGGCCTGGCCTACGACACCGGCGGCCGGGGGGACCGCTCGTTCAACGACTCCGCGTACGCGGGTGTGCAGGCCGCCATCGACGAGTTCGGCGGCGAGGTGCAGGAGTTCAGCCCGAACGACAGCGGGTCCGACCGCGTCGAGGGTCTCGCCACCCTCGCCGAGCAGGGGTACGACCCGGTCATCGCGGTGGGCTTCGCCTACGGCGACACCATCGGCGAGGTGGCCGAGGACTTCCCGGACACGACCTTCGCGATCATCGACTCCTCGGTCGCCGAGCTGGGTGCCGACAACCTGACCGGCATCCTGTTCGCCGAGGAGCAGGGGTCCTTCCTGGCCGGCGTCGCGGCCGCGCTGAAGAGCGAGACCGGTCAGATCGGTTTCGTCGGCGGCGTCGAGTCGCCGCTGATCCAGAAGTTCCAGGCCGGCTACGAGGCAGGTGCCCGTGCGGTCAACCCCGACATCGTGATCAACAGCCAGTACATCTCGCCGGCCGGGGACTTCTCCGGGTTCAACGACCCGGCCCGCGGTCAGATCCTCGCCCAGGGCATGTACGACGCCGGCGCCGACATCGTCTACCACGCGGCCGGCGGCTCGGGCACCGGCGTGTTCCAGGCGGCGGTCGCCGCCGGGCAGCTGGCCATCGGTGTCGACTCCGACCAGTACGAGACGGTCGACGACCCGGCGCAGCAGGCCGTGATCATGACCTCGATGCTCAAGCGGGTCGACAACGGTGTCCAGGCGTTCCTCGGCGACTTCGTCTCCGGCGACCTGCAGGGCGGCTCGGACGTCGTCTACGACCTGGAGAGCGACGGCGTGGGCCTGTCCACCAGCGGTGGCCAGATCGACGACATCCAGGGTCAGATCGACGAGTACCGCCAGCAGATCGTCAGCGGCGAGATCACGGTCCCGACCACTCCGTGACCTGACGCGCGGACCTGACGCGCGCGAGCGCAGGCGAGGCACGACGGCGGGCCCGGGGCACACCCCCGGGCCCGCCGCCGTGTCCGGCCCGGCCCCACCGCGGGCGAGGCGGGACGCGGGTGCGACATCATGCGGCGGTGCCCCGCCCGGACCGGGCGGGGGGACCGGCCGGCGCGGGCGACCCCGCTCCGGCCGGCCCGAGGCCGTCGACCAGGACGACCGGCCCCGACACCCGGGGCCGCAGCGAGGAGAGGGCCCATGGCCACAGCCGGTCCCACCGGGGACACCGACCCCGGGGGCGCCCGCCGCGGGGGAACCGACCCGGGCGGCGTCCCGCTCGCCGTCGAGCTGCGGGGGATCACCAAGCGCTTCCCGGGCGTGGTGGCCAACCGCGACATCGAGCTGCGGGTCCGGCGCGGCGAGGTGCACGCCATCGTCGGGGAGAACGGCGCCGGCAAGTCGACGCTGATGAAGACGCTCTACGGGATGCACCGACCGGACGAGGGGACCATCGCCGTCGACGGCCGGGAGGTCACCTTCCGCAGCCCGTCGGACGCCATCGAGGCCGGCATCGGCATGGTGCACCAGCACTTCATGCTGGCCGACTACTTCACGGTCCTGGAGAACATCGTCCTGGGCAGCGAGCCGACGCGCCGCGGGCGCCTGGACAGGGCCGAGGCCCGGCGGCGGATCAACGAGATCTCGGCCCGGTACAGCCTCGGCCTCGACCCCGACGCCCACGTCGAGGACCTCGGCGTCGGCGACCGGCAGCGCGTCGAGATCGCCAAGGTGCTCTACCGCGGGGCCCGCACGCTCATCCTCGACGAGCCGACCGCGGTGCTGGTCCCGCAGGAGGTCGACGAGCTGTTCCGGAACCTCGCCGAGCTCAAGCGCGAGGGCCTGACCGTCATCTTCATCTCCCACAAGCTCGACGAGGTGCGCCGCGTCGCCGACTCGATCACCGTCATCCGGCGCGGCACCACGGTCGGCGAGGCCGACCCGCGCACGACGACGGTCAAGGAACTGGCCGAGATGATGGTCGGGACGCAGCTGCCCACCCCCGCCACCCGCGAGTCCACCGTCCGCGAGACCGTCGTCCTGGGGCTGTCGGGCGTCACCGTGCACGACGCCGCCGGCCGCAGCGTCGTCGACGACGTCGACCTGACCGTCCGCGAGGGCGAGGTCGTGGGGATCGCCGGCGTCGAGGGCAACGGTCAGGCCGAGCTCGTCGAGGCGATCATGGGTCTGCGCCCGCTGGCCGCCGGCACGCTCGCGCTGGGGACCGACGACATCAGCGCGTGGACCACCCGCACCCGCCGGGAGGCCGGTATCGGCCTCATCCCCGAGGACCGCCACCGCCAGGGCATGCTGCTCGACGCACCGCTGTGGGAGAACCGCATCCTCGGCCACCAGACCCGCCCGCCGGCGGTCAAGGGGCCCTTCATCGACCGCCGCGGCGCGCGCGCCGACACCGAGCGGATCATGCGCGAGTACGACGTCCGGGCGCCCGGGCCCGACACCCTCGCCGTCGCCCTGTCCGGTGGCAACCAGCAGAAGCTGATCGTCGGCCGGGAGATGAGCGCCGCCCCGCGGCTGCTGCTCGCCGCCCATCCCACCCGCGGGGTGGACGTCGGCGCGCAGGCCGTCATCTGGGAGCTGCTCAAGGACGCCCGCGCCGAGGGGCTGGGCATCGTGCTCGTCTCGGCCGACCTCGACGAGCTCATCGGCCTGTCCGACACCCTGCACGTCATGCTGCGCGGCCGACTCGTGGCCACCGTCGACCCGACCCGGGTCACCCCCGAGGAGCTCGGCGGGTACATGACCGGCGCCCGGACCGCGGCGGGTGCGGCGTGAGCCCCCTCCGCCGCGCCGGGCTGGCGCTGCTCGGGCCGGCGCTCGCGCTGGTCGTGGCCCTGCTCATCTCCGGCCTGGTCATCGTGGCCATCGGGGAGAACCCGTTCACCGCGCTCGAGGTCATCACGAACCTGGGCGAGACGCCGTCGGCGCAGGTCCAGTCGATCGTCGTCATCCTCAACCGGGCCGTTCCCCTGTTCCTCGCCGGGCTGGCGGTCTCCATCGCGTTCCGGATGGGCCTGTTCAACATCGGCGTGGAGGGCCAGTACCGGCTGGCGACCATCCTGGCGGCCGCGGCCGGCGCCGCGGTGAGCCTGCCCGCCCCGCTGCACGTGCTGTTCATCATCGTGGTCGCGATGCTGGTCGGCGCCTTCTGGGCCGGCATCGTGGCGGTGCTCAAGGTGACCCGCGGCGTCAGCGAGGTCATCAGCTCGATCATGCTCAACTTCGTGGCGCTGGGGCTGGCGGGCTTCCTGCTGACCGGTCCGCTGCGGGGCAGCCCCGAGGGCGCCGGCATCGTCACCACCGCCGAGATCGCGGAGTCGGGCCGGTTCCCCGGCCTGACCGGGATCCTCACCTCGCTGGGGCTGGCCCAGCCGCGCAGCGACCTGTACGGGTTCCTCCTCGTGGCCGTGCTCGTGGGCGTGGTGGTGTCGGTGCTCCTCTCCCGCACCCGCTTCGGCTACGACCTGCGCGCGACCGGTCTGTCGCCGTCGGCGGCCACCGCCAGCGGCGTCGACACCCGCCGGATGGTGGTCACCACGATGCTGCTCTCCGGCGCGGTCGCCGGCCTCATCGGCATGCCCGACCTGCTCGGGGCGAACTACGAGTACGGCACCGAGTTCACCACCGGGCTGGGCTTCCTCGGCATCGCCGTCGCGCTGCTGGGCAAGAACACGCCGGTCGGCATCGCGCTGGCCGCGCTGCTGTTCGCCGTCCTCGACCGGGCCGCGCCGCTGCTGCAGTTCCAGGACATCCCGGCGTCGGTCGTCACGATCATCCAGGGCACGATCGTGCTCGCCGTCGTCATCGCCAACGAGCTCGCCCGCCGGCTGGCCCGGCGCTCGGCCGAGCGGGGAGCCGCCCGCGCCTCGGGCGCGCCGCCCGACGGCGGCGGCGGGGGGACGGGGACCCCGTTGCCGCCCGACGTCGGACCCGACGGCGGGCACCGCGCGTACACCGGCGTGCCGGGCGCGCCCGAGGGAGCACAGCAGGGGGGCACGCGATGAGCACGGTGTCGACGGCCGCCCAGCCCGGTGGCGCCCCCAGCCGGGGGCCGCTGACCGACCTTCTGTTCGGCGGGGGCCGCCAGCGGCGGTTCCTGTGGTTCGCGGTCGGCGTGGTCGCGGTGTTCTCGGTGGTCCGGGTGCTCTCCGGCGAGGTGGCGCTGACGTCGTCCTCCACGCTCGGGGCGGCGCTGCTGCTGGCAGTGCCCATCGGTCTGGCGGCGCTGGGCGGGCTGTTCTCCGAGCGCGCGGGCGTGGTCAACATCGGCCTCGAGGGGATGATGATCCTCGGCACCTGGGGGGCCGGGTACGGCGGCTGGCAGTGGGGATGGGTGGGCGCCCTCGTCTGCGGCACGCTGTTCGGTGCGCTCGGGGGCCTGCTGCACGCGGTGGCCACCGTGAGCTTCGGCGTCGACCACGTCGTCTCCGGCGTGGCGATCAACCTGCTCGCCGGCGGCGTGGTCCGGTTCCTCTCCGAGCTGGTCTTCACGGAGGGGACCGGCGGTGGGCCGACCCAGTCGCCGTCGCTGGCCGGCAGCCCGCCCAGCTTCTCGGTGCCGGTGCTGTCCTCCGGACCCGACTGGCTGGGTGAGCTGGAGTCCCGGCACTGGTTCCTGGTGAGCGACGTCGCCGGCCTGCTGCGCGGCGTCACCAGCGGGATCGGCCTGCTCACGCTGCTCGCCGTGCTGCTGGTGCCGGTCTCCTACCTGATCCTGTGGCGGACGGCGTTCGGCCTGCGGCTGCGCTCGTGCGGCGAGAACCCGGCGGCCGCGGACTCCCTGGGCGTGCCGGTGTACCGGCTCAAGTACATCGCCGTGGTCATCTCCGGGGCGCTGGCCGGCCTCGGTGGCGTCTTCCTGGTGTTCATCGCCGGCATCTACCGCGAGGGGCAGACCGGCGGGCGCGGGTTCATCGGCCTGGCGGCGCTGATCTTCGGGAACTGGCGGCCCGGCGGGCTGGCCGCCGGTGCGGGCCTGTTCGGCTTCGCCGACGCCCTGCAGCTGCGCAGCCGCTCGGCGGTGGTGGCCCTGCTGCTGATCGTCGCGGTCGGCCTCGCGGTCGTCGCGGTCGTGCAGCTGCGGCGGGCCCGCTACTGGCAGGCCGGCCTCGCGCTGGCCTTCGCCGCGGCGGCGCTGTGGGGCTTCCTCACCATCGACGTCCTCGCGCCGGGACTGGTGTCCTTCACCCCGCACCTGATCACGCTGCTGGTGCTCTCGCTGGCCTCTCAACGACTACGGATGCCGAAGGCCGACGGGTTGGTCTACCGGCGAGGGGAGAACTAGGTGACGTCGCCCGGGATCGACTGGGACGCGCTGCGCAGCGCGGCGCGCGAGGCGATGACCCACGCGTACGCCCCGTACTCGCGGTTCCCCGTGGGCGTCGCCGGGCTGGTGGACGACGGTCGCGTGGTCACCGGCTGCAACGTGGAGAACGCCTCCTACGGGCTGGGCCTGTGCGCCGAGTGCGGCATGGTCAGCGACCTGGCCCGCACCGGCGGGGGCCGGCTGGTGGCGGTGGCCTGCGTCGGCGGCGACGGGCAGCCGCTCATGCCCTGCGGGCGCTGCCGGCAGCTGCTGTGGGAGCACGGCGGCGCGGAGATGCTCATCGAGACGGTGTCGCTGGGCATCGTGCCGATGCGCGAGGTGCTGCCGGACGCGTTCGGCCCGGACGACCTGGTGAAGGCGGCCGGGCGGTGACCGCCTTCGACGCGATCGACGTCCTCCGGGCCAAGCGGGACGGCGTCGAGCTGACCGCCGACCAGATCCGCTGGGTGATCGGCGCCTACACCGCCGGGCAGGTGCCCGACGAGCAGATGAGCGCGCTGCTCATGGCGGTCTTCTTCCGGGGCATGACGCCGGGCGAGCTGGCCGTCTGGACGCAGGCGATGATCGACTCCGGCGAGCGCAAGGACCTGTCCTCGCTGGGCCGCCCGACCGCCGACAAGCACTCCACCGGCGGCGTCGGGGACAAGACGACGCTGCCGCTGGCGCCCCTGGTGGCGGCCTGCGGGGTCGCGGTGCCGCAGCTGTCCGGCCGCGGGCTCGGGCACACCGGCGGCACGCTGGACAAGCTGGAGGCGATCCCGGGCTGGCGCGCCGACGTGCACGAGGAGGCCTACCTGCGCCAGCTGCGCGAGGTGGGCGCCGTCGTGTGCGCCGCCGGCAACGACCTCGCGCCGGCGGACAAGAAGCTCTACGCGCTGCGCGACGTCACCGGCACGGTCGAGTCGATCCCGCTGATCGCCAGCTCGATCATGAGCAAGAAGATCGCCGAGGGCGCCGACGCGCTGGTGCTCGACGTGAAGACCGGCTCCGGGGCGTTCATGAAGGACGTCGCCTCCTCCACCGAGCTGGCCCGCACGATGGTCGGCCTCGGGGAGGCGGCCGGCGTCCGCACCGTGGCGCTGGTGACGGCGATGGACCGCCCCCTCGGTCGCGCCGCGGGCAACGCCGTCGAGGTCGCCGAGTCGGTCGAGGTGCTGGCCGGCGGCGGGCCGGCCGACCTCGTCGAGCTGACCCTCGCCCTGGCGCGGGAGATGCTGGCCGGAGCCGGCCGCGACGACGTCGACCCCGCCGACGCCCTGGCCGACGGGCGCGCCATGGACGTGTGGCGCCGCATGGTCGCCGCGCAGGGCGGGGACCCCGACGCGCCGTTGCCGCGGCCCGCCGAGCGGCACGTGGTGACGGCACCGGCCACCGGCACGCTCACCCGGCTGGACGCGTACGCCCTCGGCGTGGCCGCCTGGCGGCTGGGTGCCGGCCGGGCCCGCAAGGAGGACCCGGTGTCGGCGGCCGCCGGTGTGACCTGGACGGCGACCGTGGGGGAGCAGGTGACCGCCGGTCAGCCGCTGCTGGAGCTGCAGACCGACGACGCCGCGCGCATCCCGCGGGCGCTGGAGGCGCTGGAGGGCGCGGTCGGGGTCGACACCGACGACGTCCCGCTGCCCCTCGTCCTCGACCGCGTGACCGGAGTGTGAGAGGCGAGGAGACCTCGCTCCTCGCACTCCGGTCAGCGGGTATGGCGCCGGTCACGCCGGGGGGCGGAGCACACTGGGCAGTCGTGAGCAGTCCGACCGCGGTCCCGGCGACGAGCACCACGCCGCGTCCCGCCACCCCGCTGGACCCCGACGCGGCGATCTCCGTGCGCGGGCTGGTGCGCCGCTACGGCCCGGCCGCCGCCGTCGACGGGCTGGACCTGGACATCCACCGCGGGGAGATCTTCGCGCTGCTCGGGCCCAACGGCGCCGGCAAGACGACCACGGTGGAGATCTGCGAGGGGTTCCGGCGGCGGGACGCCGGCGAGGTGCGGGTGCTGGGCACCGATCCCGCGGCCGGCGGGCGGAGCTGGAAGGCGCAGCTGGGCATCGTCCTGCAGTCCGGTGCCGGCGACAGCCAGCTGACCTGCCGCGAGCTGCTGCGCGCGCAGGCCGCCTACTACGCCGACCCGCGCGACCCCGACGAGGTGCTGGAGCTGGTCGGGCTGACCGAGAAGGCCGGCGTCCGCGGCCGGGCGCTGTCCGGTGGCCAGCGACGGCGGCTGGACGTGGCCCTGGGCATCGTCGGCCGGCCGACCCTGCTGTTCCTCGACGAGCCGACCACCGGCTTCGATCCCGAGGCCCGCCGCCAGTTCTGGTCGCTGATCCGCTCCCTGCGCGACCTCGGCACCACGATGCTGCTCACCACCCACTACCTGGACGAGGCCGAGGCGCTGGCCGACCGGGTGGGCGTGATCGCCCGCGGCCGGCTGGTCGAGGTCGCCGTCCCCTCGGCGCTGGGCGGGCGGGGCAGCGCGCCGGCCGTCGTCAGCTGGACCGAGGACGGCGTCCGGCGCAACGCGGAGACCCAGACGCCGACCGGGCTGGTGGCCGAGCTCGCCACCCGCTTCGGCGGCGAGGTGCCCGACCTCGCCGTCGCCCGGCCCACCCTCGAGGACGTCTACCTGCGGATGATCGGAGAGCCCGCGTGACCGTGACCTCGGAGCGCGCCCTGCCGAGCCTGGGCGCCGTCTACCGGACCCGCGCCGGGGTCGAGCTCAAGGAGTTCTTCCGGCAGCGGGAGTCGGTGGTCTTCAGCCTCGCCTTCCCGGTGATCCTGCTCGTCGTCTTCGGCGCGGTGCTCGACTACGACATCGGCCTGGGCATCCCGTTCACCCAGTACTTCATGGCCGGCATCGTCGCCGCCGGCATCCTCGGCGTCAGCCTGCAGAACATGGCGATCTCGATCGCCACCGAGCGCTCCGACGGCACCCTGAAGCACCTGATGGGGACGCCGATGCCGCGCAGCGCGTACTTCGTCGGCAAGGTCGCGCAGGTCCTGGTCACGACCGTGCTGATCGTGCTGATCCTCCTGGCGGTCGGCGCCGTCTTCTACGACGTCGCGCTGCCCTCCGGCTCCGACTGGGTGACCTTCGGCTGGGTCGCCCTGCTCGGCGCGGCCGCCTGCACGCTGCTGGGCATCGTGGTCTCCAGCCTGGCCCGTAACGGCCGCTCGGCCTCGGCGATGGTCACGCCGATCGCGCTGGTGCTGCAGTTCATCTCCGGTGTCTTCTTCCAGTTCAGCCAGGTGCCGAGCTGGATGCAGACCATCGCCTCGCTGTTCCCGCTCAAGTGGATGGCGCAGGGCTTCCGGTCGGTGTTCCTCCCCGACGCGCTCGCCGTCGACGAGCCGGCCGGCTCCTGGGAGCTGGACCGGGTGGCGATCGTGCTGGGGCTGTGGTGCGTCGCCGGGCTCGTCCTGTGCGTGCTGACCTTCCGCTGGCAGGACCGGGGGACCGACTGATGGCGACCGTGCCCACCGCCGCGCAGCTGCGCCGCGCGCCGAAGGTGCTGCTGCACGACCACCTGGACGGCGGGCTGCGGCCGCAGACTGTGCTCGAGCTCGCCGACGAGGCGGGCTACCGCGGCCTGCCGGCCGGGGACGCCGGGACGCTCGGCACCTGGTTCCGCGCCGCTGCCGACTCCGGCTCGCTGGTGCGCTACCTGGAGACCTTCGCCCACACCGTCGGCGTGATGCAGCGGCCCGAGGCGGTCCGGCGGGTGGCCCGCGAGTGCGCCCTGGACCTGGCCGCCGACGGCGTCGTCTACGCCGAGGTGCGTATGGCCCCGGAGCTGGGGACCGCGCAGGGCACGCCGATCGAGGCGGTCGTGGAGGCCATCCTCGACGGCTTCGCGGCCGGCAGCGCCGAGGCGGCCGCCGCCGGGACGCCGATCCGCGTGGGCGCGCTGCTGTGCGCCATGCGGCAGGCCGACCGCTGGGACGAGGTGGCCGGGCTCGTGGTCCGCTACCGCGACGCCGGCGTCGTCGGGTTCGACCTCGCCGGCCCGGAGATCGGTTTCCCGCCCGACCGCCACCCCTCGGCGATCGCGCTGCTCGACCGGGCCGGCGCGCACCGCACCGTCCACGCCGGTGAGGCGGCCGGCGTGGAGAGCATCCGCGCGGCCCTGGACGGCGCCCGCGCCCAGCGGCTGGGCCACGGGGTGCGGATCGCCGACGAGGTGCCCGCCGACGGCCCGCTGGGCCCGCTCGCGCGGCGGGTGCTCGACGAGCAGGTGCCGCTGGAGGTCGCGCCGTCGTCCAACGTGCAGACCGGCGCGTACCCGACGCTGGCCGCGCACCCGGTCCACCGGCTGCACAGGGCCGGCTTCGCCGTCACGGTGAACACCGACAACCGGCTGATGAGCGGGGTGAGCGCCACCAGCGAGCTCGCCGACGTCGCGGCCACCTTCGGCTGGGGGTGGGACGACGTGCAGCAGGTCACCGAGCGGGCGCTGGCCGCCGCCTTCCTCGACGACGCCGAGCGCGACCGGCTGCTCACCGACGTCGTCCGGCCGGGGTACGCGGCGCTGCGACCCTGATCACCACCGGAATCCCGGGGAGGCGGCCGCTGCTAACCTGGGTGCACCGGCACTCGCCGGTCATCCTCCCGGACGGTCCGTCCGGGCATGAGCGCATCCGTGCAGATCCTCACCGTCCACCGACGTGAGCGATCGCCAGTGAGGACGCCGGTCCGGTGTCCGCGCATTCGCCACGGGACGCGCCCGAGCTGTATCGGAGTCCCACGCTTGACCACGTTCGACGCTGTCGACGTCCAGACCACCCCTGAGATCCCCGCTCCCGAGGCCGTCCTCGAGACCGTTGCCGCCGAGACCCCGGCCGAGCCGCAGGGGCCCACCTTCGGCCAGCTGGGCCTGCCCCAGCAGCTGGTGACCGCGCTGGAGCGGCGCGGCATCCGCCACCCGTTCGCCATCCAGGCCTCCGCGCTGCCCGACGCCCTCGCCGGGCGCGACGTGCTCGGCAAGGCCGCCACCGGCTCGGGCAAGACGCTGGCCTTCGGCCTGCCGATGCTCGCCCGCCTCGGTGCAGAGGCCGGCCGGGGCCGCCGGTCGCCGCGCGGGCTCGTGCTCGTGCCCACCCGCGAGCTCGCCCAGCAGGTGCACGACAACCTGGCCCCGCTCGGCCAGGCCCTCGGTGTGCAGGTCGCCGCCGTCTACGGCGGTGCCTCGATGTACCGGCAGATCCAGCAGATGCGCCGCGGCGTCGACGTCGTCATCGCCACGCCGGGCCGGCTGCAGGACCTGATCGGCCAGGGCGAGGTCACCCTCGACGAGATCGAGGTCTCGATCGTCGACGAGGCCGACTTCATGTCCGACCTGGGCTTCCTGCCGGTCGTGCAGGAGCTGCTCGACCAGACCCGGCCCGACGCCCAGCGGTTGCTGTTCTCGGCGACGCTGGACGGCGAGGTCGACTCGCTGATCCGCCGGTACCTCAAGGACCCGGCCCGCCACGAGGTCAAGCGCGCCGGCGACGACGCGCCGCCGGCCGAGCACCGCGCGTACAGCGTCGCCTTCCGCGACAAGGTGCCGGTGACCCAGGAGCTGGCCGCCCGCCCGGGCCGGACGATCGTGTTCGTCCGCACCCAGCTCGGCGCCGACCGGCTGGCCGAGAACCTCAAGGCGGTCGGGATCAAGGCCGAGGCCATCCACGGCGGCCTGCCGCAGTCGGCCCGCCGCCGCGCGCTGGAGGCGTTCACCGACGCCCGCAGCCCGGTGCTGGTGGCCACCGACGTCGCCGCCCGCGGCATCCACGTCGACGACGTCTCGCTGGTCCTGCACTACGACCCGCCGGCCGACGCCAAGACCTACACGCACCGCTCGGGCCGCACCGCCCGTGCCGGCGCCGCGGGTGTGGTCGTCTCCCTGCTGCTGCCCGACCAGGTCGGCCAGGCCAAGCGGCGCTTCCGCTCGGCCAAGGTCGACCCGGCGGTCAGCCGGATCCGCCCGGGTGACGCCCCGATCGCCGAGCTCGTCGCGAGCGGCGTGCACGTCGAGCCGGTGGAGCGGCCGGTGCGCGAGTCGCGCCGTCCCTCCGGCGGGCACGGCGGTCACGGCGGTCGCCGCCCGCGCCGCGACGGCGACCGTCCTCGCCGCGACGGCGACCGTCCTCGCCGCGACGGCGACCGCCCCCGCCGTCCGTACGGCGAGCGCTCCTCCGGCGAGCGCTCGGAGCGCCCGCACCGCTCCGAGCGTCCCTCCGGTGACCGCCCCTACGGCGACCGCCCGTACGGCGGCGAGCGCCGGTCGAGCTCCTACCGCGGCCAGGGCCGCCGCCCGGGCTCGCACGTCGCCGAGTAACCACCCAGCACGCCGAACGGCCGGTCCCGGATCCCCGGGGCCGGCCGTTCGGCGTTCCGGCCTGCGGTCAGGGCGGGGGACCGCAGCCGAGGACCGCACGAACGCCTGGGTCGACGCCGGGAGCCGTTGCGGGTGTTCCTCGCGCCTCGATGGTCCGGCAGAACCGCCGGCGCGCGAGTTCCACCCGCAACGGGTGGTGCGGGTGCCTAGTCGCGGAAGACCAGCGCCCCGCCGACCTCGCGGACGACCTCGTCCCAGTCGCTGCGCACCGCGGCGGCGTCGTCGGCGTGGAGGGTGGCCTGCGGTTCGCGGTCGGCGCGGGCCAGCGCGCGGCCCAGCGGTGACGGCGGGGTGAGCAGCTCGTCGACGCGGGTGAGGCGCGCGTACTCGGCCACGTCGCGGACGCCCTCCACCGGCTGCACCAGGGCCTCGTGCTGCACCAGGCCGGCGGCGCCGTCGGCCACCTCGGCCAGCACCTCCGCCAGCTCGGTGAGGTCGTAGCGGTCCTGCTCGGCCGGCAGCGGCGGGGTGTCGGTGGCGACGACCTCCGGCCACGAGGCGATGCCGACGAGGTCGTGCTCCTCGTCGCCGGCGACGAAGCGGGTCAGCTCGGCCGGGGTGGCGAAGAGGTAGATCTCGCCCGAGCGGCCGAGGAAGCGGGCCTCGTCCTCGACGTAGCAGCGCAGCGTGAGCCCCGCGCCCTCGGGCACGACCAGCTCCACCGGGAGGATGCCGACGCCCTCCCAGAAGCGCGCCGCGGCGGCCACCTGCGCCGGGGGTGCCGAGACACGGCTGCCTCCGCGGATCGTGCTGGTCCCCGACGCCACGGCGGCGGACGCGGCGGTCGCCCCGGCAGCCGGGCCGGCCGCCGAACGGTCGTCCGCCGCGCCGGCCTCGTCGTCGGCCGCCCCGTCCGCCTCGTCGTCGAGGTCCTCGTCGTCGAGGTCCGCGTCCTCGCCCTCGTCGACCGCCCCGGCCGCCGACGGGTAGTCCTCCAGCGAGGCGGTGCCGGCGCCGGTCCAGTCCAGGTGCGCCGACAGCTCCTCGACGACGTCCTCCCACAGCTCGTCGAGCGCCGACCCCATGCCGACCCAGGCGTCCTCCCCGGCGCGGCCGGCGAAGGCGTCGACGCCGAGGCCGAGGGAGCCGACCTCCGGCCGGGACACCAGCTCGGCCAGCGAGGGGAACTCGCCGCCGCGCCAGCTGCGCGCGGTCTCCGGGTCGCGGTCGACGTCGACGTCCGGGTCGAACTCGGGGTCGTCGTCGGCCGGGGTGTCGCCGGCGAACTCGTCGTCGTCCTCGTCGTCGTCACCGGTGTCCAGGCACTCGGCCAGGGCGCGGACGATGTCGATCGTCACCGCGAGCTCCTCGACCGCCCACCGGTCGGGGTTCTCCGCGGCGATGTCGTAGACGCCGTCGAGGTCGTAGCGGTGGTCGTCGTCGGGGGTGAGGTCCGCGGCCCCCAGGCCGGTGACGACCGGCCAGACCGGGTGGTCGGCGAGGTCGTGGTCGGTGGCGGTCCGGCAGAAGGCCGCCAGCTTCGCCGGAGTGGGGAAGAGGTGCACCATGGCCTTGTCGTCCCCGGTGGTGCCCAGGAACGCCTGCCACTCCTCGCCGTCCTCCTCCCACGGCGGCGCCCAGAGGGTGTATCCGGTGCGGTCGTCGAGGGTGAGCGCGATGGGGACGATGCTGGGCCTGGCCACGACCCCATCCTGCCGGATGACGGTCCCCGTCTCCCCACCCCTCGCAGGCGCTCGGCGGACCCCGGAGGGGCGGGGGTGTCCTAGAAGCCCTTGGGGTGCCAGACCGTCTTCGTCTCGAGGAACGTCCGCATCCGGGTGAGCCCCGGGTCGGCGGTCCAGTCCGGCTCCTCGGCTCCCGTCCCCCGGGCGGGAGGCCGGAGCACGCGCTTGATGCTGCCGGCGGCCTCCCGCTCGAACTCCATGGCCCGGTCGGCCGGGGCGCCGGTGAGGTCGATGGCGTCGACGTCGTCGTGCTCGGCCAGCCACGGGCCGAGCTCCGCGGCATCGCCGGTGAGCAGGTTGACCACCCCGCCCGGCACGTCGCTGGTCGCCAGGACCTCGCCGAGGGTCACCGCGGGCAGCGGCCGCTCCCTCGAGGTGACGACGACGGCGGTGTTGCCACCGGCCAGCACGGGCGCGAGCACGCTGACCAGGCCGAGCAGCGAGGACCGCTGCGGCGCCAGGACGGCGACCACGCCGGTCGGCTCGGGCAGCGAGAAGTCGAAGTACGGGCCGGCGACGGGGTTGGCGCTGCCGAGGACGGCGGCCAGCTTGTCGGTCCACCCCGCGTACCAGACCCAGCGGTCGATGGCGGCGTCGACGGCGGCCCGCGCCTTGTTCGCCGACAGCCCCTCGCCGGCGGCGACCTCCTCGCAGAACTGCACGTGCCGGCCCTCCATCACCTCCGCGACCCGGTACAGCACCTGGCCGCGGTTGTAGGCGGTGGCGCCCGACCACCTCGGGAAGGCCGCGCGCGCGGCGACAACGGCGTCCCGGGCGTCCTTGCGGGAGGCCCACGCGGCGTTGGCGAGGAACCCGCCCCGGCTGTCGGTCACCTCGTAGGTGCGCCCGGACTCCGAGCGGGGGAACGCCCCGCCCAGGTAGAGCTTGTAGGTCTTGCGGACCGCGAGCCGCTCGGTCACTCGTCAGCACCCCTCAGGTACGCGGCCAGGCCGTGCCGGCCGCCCTCGCGGCCGTAGCCGGACTGCTTGTAGCCGCCGAAGGGCGACGTCGGGTCGAACTGGTTGAACGTGTTGGCCCACACCACGCCGGCGCGCAGCCGGTCGGCGATGGCCAGGATCCGCGAACCCTTCTCCGACCAGATCCCGGCCGACAACCCGTAGGTGGTGTTGTTCGCCTTGGCCACCGCCTCGTCGGGCGTGCGGAAGGTGAGCACCGAGAGCACCGGCCCGAAGACCTCGTCGCGGGCGATCCGGTTGGCCGTCGAGACGCCGGTGAACACCGTCGGCGGGAACCAGAAGCCGCGGTCGGGCAGGTCGCAGGCCGGCTGCCAGCGCGTCGCGCCCTCGGCCTCCCCGACGTCCACCAGCTCCCGGATCCGGGTGAGCTGCTCGGCGGAGTTGATCGCGCCGATGTCGGTGTTCTTGTCCAGCGGGTCGCCCACGCGCAGGGTCCCGATCCGCCGCTGCAGCGACGCGATCACCTCGTCGTGCACGTTCTCCTGCACCAGCAGCCGCGAGCCCGCGCAGCACACGTGGCCCTGGTTGAAGAAGATGCCCTGCACGATCCCCTCGACCGCCTGGTCGATCGGGGCGTCGTCGAAGACGATGTTGGCCGCCTTGCCGCCCAGCTCCAGGGTCAGCTTCTTGCGGGTGCCGGCCACGGCCCGGGCGATCGACCGGCCGACCTCGGTGGAGCCGGTGAAGGCGACCTTGTCGACGTCGTCGTGCTCGACCACGGCCCGCCCGGTGTCGCCGGCGCCGGTCACGATGTTCACCACGCCCGGCGGCAGGTCGGCCTGCCGGCAGACCTCGGCGAACAGCAGCGCGGTGAGCGGGGTGGTCTCGGCCGGCTTGAGGACGACGGTGTTGCCGGTGGCCAGCGCCGGCGCGACCTTCCACGCCAGCATGAGCAGCGGGAAGTTCCACGGGATGACCTGGCCGGCCACACCCAGCGGCCGCGGGTCGGGCCCGAGGCCCGCGTGGGCCAGCTTGTCGGCCCAGCCGGCGTGGTAGAAGAAGTGCGCCGCGGCCAGGGGGACGTCGACGTCGCGGGACTCCCGGATCGGCTTGCCGTTGTCCAGCGACTCCAGGACGGCGAACTCCCGCGCCCGCTCCTGCAGCAGCCGGGCGATCCGGAAGAGGTACTTGCCGCGGTCGGCCGGGCGCATCGGCCCCCAGACGCGGGTGAACGCCCGGCGGGCGGCCTTGACCGCGCGGTCCACGTCGGCGGCGGTGCCGACGGCGACCTCGCTGAGCACCTCCTCGGTGGCCGGGTTGACCGTATTCATGGCCTCCCCGGAGCCGTCGACGAACTCGCCGTCGACGAACAGGCCGTAGGAGGGGGCGATGTCGACGATCGAGCGGGACTCGGGGGCGGGGGCGTACTCGAAGACGCTCGAGGGCGCCGGGCCGGGCGGGGTGGTGGCCATCAGTCGACGCTCACGTGGTCGGGGCCGGAGTAGTGGCCGGTGCGGAGCTTCTGCCGCTGCAGGAGCAGGTCGTTGAGCAGGCTGGAGGCGCCGAGGCGGAACCAGTCGGGGGAGAGCCAGTCGGGGCCGGCGGTCTCGTTGACCAGCACGAGGTGCTTGATCGCGTCCTTCGTCGTCCGGATGCCGCCGGCGGGCTTGACGCCGACCTGGCGACCGGTGGCGGCGCGGAAGTCGCGGACCGCCTCCATCATCACCAGGCACACCGGGAGGGTGGCGGCCGGCGAGATCTTGCCGGTCGAGGTCTTGATGAAGTCGCCGCCGGCGAGCATCGCCAGCCAGGAGGCGCGGCGGACGGCGTCCAGGGTGACCAGCTCCCCGGTCTCCAGGATGACCTTGAGGTGCGCGTCGCCGCACGCCTCCTTGACCGCGACGATCTCGTCGAAGACGTCGAGGTAGCGCCCGGCCAGGAACGCGCCGCGGTCGATGACCATGTCGATCTCGTCGGCGCCGTTCGCCACGGCGTCGCGGACGTCGGCGAGCTTCACCTCGCGGCTCGCCCGGCCGCTGGGGAACGCGGTGGCGACGGCCGCGACGTGGATGCCGGTGCCGGCCAGCGCCTCGCGCGCGACGCCGGCCAGGTCGCCGTAGACGCACACCGCGGCCACCGGCGGGCAGCTCGGGTCGGTCGGGTCGGGGCGGGCGGCCTTGGCGGCCAGCGAGCGCACCTTGCCGGGGGTGTCGGCGCCCTCCAACGTGGTCAGGTCGACCATCGAGATGGCGGTGTCGATGGCCCAGGCCTTGGCCGTGGTCTTGATCGACCGGGTGCCCAGCACCGCGACGCGGGACTGCGCGCCCACCTGGTCGACCCCGGGCAGGCCGTGCAGGAAGGCGCGGAAGGCCGAGTCGGAGCGGGTCACGTCCGCGTACGGCGCCGGGGGCTCGCGCCGCGGCGGGGTCCCCGCCGTCAGGGCGTGCGGGTCGAGCACGTGCGTCATGCCCGCCATCATCCCCTGCCGGCGGCGCGTTCCCGACCGTCGCCCACCCGCCCGGGTGGGCGCACCCTGCGGGTGCGTTCGGCACGGTGCGGGCGGGAGCCGGCCGGCATCGCGGGGAACCCGCCCGCGGAGTGCCCCGGTGCGCGCCGCCGGCCCGGGAGACGCTGCGGGTTCCGAGCTCCGGTGTCGCTACGGTGGCGCCCGTGCAGCTGACCGTCGTCGACCACCCGCTCGCCCGCGCCCGCCTGTCGCACATGCGCGACGAGCGGACCGACAACGCGAGCTTCCGCGCGGCCCTGCGCGACCTCACCCAGATGCTGCTCTACGAGGCCACCCGCGACCTCGCGGTGGCCGAGCAGCCGATCACCACGCCGGTGACGGCGACGACCGGCTTCCGGATCGCCGCGCCGCCGCTGATCGTGCCGGTGCTGCGGGCGGGCCTGGGCATGGCCGACGTCGCCCACCGGATGCTGCCGGAGTCGCAGATGGGCTTCGTCGGGCTGGCCCGCGACGAGGAGACCTTCCAGCCGAAGGCCTACATGGCCTCGCTCCCGGAGAGCCTGGTCGACCGGCACGTGTTCGTCCTCGACCCGATGCTGGCGACCGGCGGCTCGCTGGTGCACTGCTGCGGGCTGCTGACCGAGCGGGGCGCCACCGAGATCACCGTGCTGTGCGTGCTCGCCGCGCCCGAGGGGCTGCGCCGGCTCGAGGAGAGCGGCCTGCCGCTGCGGGTGTTCACCACCAGCGTCGACGAGGGGCTCAACGACAACGCCTACATCGTGCCGGGGCTCGGCGATGCCGGGGACCGCCAGTTCGGGGCGGTCTGAGGCGTGCGGTTCGCCGTCCTCGGCACCGGGTTCTGGGCCCGGACGGTCCACGCCGCCGCGCTGGCCGCCCACCCCGACGCCGAGCTCGTCGCCGTCTGGGGGCGCGACCGGCGCAGGGCCGAGGAGGCCGGCGCGGAGTTCGACGTCCCGGGCACCGACGACCTGGACGCCGTCCTGGCCGACGTCGACGCCGTCTCCATCGCGCTGCCGCCGGACGTGCAGGCCCCGCTGGCCGAGCGCGCCGCGGCCGCGGGCAGGCACCTGCTGCTGGAGAAGCCGACCGGGCTGAGCCTGCCGGTCGCCGACCGGCTGGCCGACGCCGTCCGGGCGGCCGGGGTGGCCTCGGTCGTCTTCTTCACGATCCGCTTCCAGGAGGCGACCTCCACCTGGCTCGCCCAGGCCGCGCGCACCCAGCCGGCCGGCGGCTCGGGTACCTGGCTGGGCTCGATCGCCGGCTCGCCCTTCGCCGGCTCGCCGTGGCGCCAGGAGCACGGCGCGCTGTGGGACGTCGGCCCGCACCTGCTGTCGCTGCTGGTGCCGGCCCTCGGGCCGGTGACGGCGGTGCAGGCGGCCGCGGGCCTGCGCGACACCGTGCACCTGGTCCTGCAGCACCCCGGCGGCGTGGCCAGCACGGCCAGCGTCTCGCACACGGTCGCCCCGCTGGCCGCCGGCGTGGAGGTGTACGTGCACGGGGACGCCGGCCGGCTGGTGTTGCTGCCGGAGCTGGACCGGCCCGTGGCGGCCTGCACGGCGGCGATCGACGAGCTGCGGGCCGCGGCGCTCACCGGCGGGGCGCACCCGCTGGACGTGCACTTCGGCCGCGACGTCGTCGCCGTCCTCGCCGCCGCGGAACGGGCGCTGGCCACCGGTTGCCGGGAGGCCGTCGGGACCTGAGCCGCCGCTCCCAGTCGCGCCCCAGTGGGGTGCAACAGCGCCGTCCCACCCTCCTCCCATCGGACGGAGCCCCACCGGGGCCGGCGGGAGGAGAGGGACATGCACGACGTGGAGCGGGACGGCGGCTCGTGGTACCTGCGGCGCGGACGGATCAGCCGGCGGACCTACTGGCTGCACTACGCGCTGCCGATCACCGCGGCGAGCCTGGCGGCGGTGGTCCTGGACGTCAGCTCCGGTCTGGCCTGGTACTCCACCAGCTACTCCGGTGGCTACTACGGCTACGCCGCCCAGGAGACCTACGCCGGCGGACCGTTCATGCTGCTCACGTCGCTGGCACTGCTGGTGCCCTCGGTCAGCGCCCTGGTCGCCCGGCTGCACGACCGCGGCCGCTCCGCGTGGTGGCTGATGTGGGGTCTCGTGCCGTTCGCCGGCGGGATCGTCCTGCTCGTCTGCACCCTCCAGCGCGGCGACGAGGGCCCGAACGGCTACGGGTTCCCCGAGGGCAGCGGCTTCAGCGAGCGGCGGCCGGCGCCGGCCCTCGTCCGCTGAGACCGAGCGGGCGCCGGGCCGCCTGCGGTCAGCGGTGTCGGCGCCACCACAGCGCCAGGCCGCCGGCGGCGAGCAGGACGCCGGCGGCCGCCGCGGTCGCCGCCGGTGTGGTCAGCGCGTCGGCGAGCCGGTCGAGGTGCTCCACCGAGGCGCCGGCACCGACCTGCAGCACCGTGCTCGGCACGAGACCGACCGCGGTCGCGGCGAGGTACGCGGCGGGCCGGACGGCCGACAGGCCGGCCGCGTAGCTCACCACC
The DNA here is from genome assembly GCF_046233715.1 of Trujillonella humicola. NCBI lineage: Bacteria > Bacillati > Actinomycetota > Actinomycetes > Geodermatophilales > Geodermatophilaceae > Trujillonella > Trujillonella humicola. Next base: position 201,026 of record NZ_JBJNRJ010000002.1, read on the forward strand.
GCGAACGGCGCGGCCGGGAACAGCCGCAGGGCCAGCACCGCGGCGAAGCCGCGGGTGTCGAGGAACCGGTCGGCACGGGCCAGCCGCGGTCCGGCGAGTGCCGTGACCGCCGGGCGGCCCAGCGCCCGGCCGAGCACGAACGCCCCGACGCCACCGATCACCCCGCCCGCCAGGGAGATCGCCAGGCCGGTCCAGAACCCGGCGACCAGCCCGGCGAGCACCGACAGCGCGGTGCGGGGGACCGGGCCCAGCAGCGCCAGGCCGACGCCGAGGGCCAGCAGCACCGGACCGAGGGCGCCGGCGTCGTCGAGCCAGTCCCGGGCCGAGTCGACGGCGGGCAGGTCGGCGGTCGCCGCGACTGCGACGCCGACCGCCAGCAGGACGGCGAGGGCGACGGCGCGCGTCCACGGGGCCCGGCCTCGCCGCGGAGGCCCCGGGCGGGCGTGCGAGCCCGGGGGAGCAGCGAGGCGCTCACTCACGTCCGGAAGACCACCAGGCGGAGCATCACGAAGTTGACCGCGGTGCCGACGCCCTGCGACAGCGCCCAGGCCAGGGTGATCCGCCAGCTGCTCTCGGGCAGCACGGCCAGCGCGAGCGCGTTGACGCCGAGGATCACGAAGAACGTCGTGGTGTACAGCACGGCGAAACCGGTGGCCCGCTTCGCCGAACCCTCGACTCGGAAGGCCCAGCGCCGGTTGAGCACGTAGGCGGTCGTCGTCCCGCAGACGAAGCTCAGCGCGCGGGCCGCCGTCGTCCACATGCCCAGGTGCAGGGAGAGCGTGTAGACCGTCAGGTCCACGACGGCCCCGAGCAGGCCGACCGCGACGAAGCGGACCAGCTGGTCGACCAGGCCGGTGCGCCGTCCGGTCGGTCCGTCGGGTGCGGTCACCGGCGCGGCCCGGGGCGTGTCGTCGGCCAGCTGCGGCGTCCTGTCGTCGGGCACGCGGACCATTGTGACCACAGCCGGACCCGCACACGGGTTCCGCCGCGGGGCCCGGCGCCCCTTCCGTCACACCCCCAACACGTGGGCCAGTTCGGTGAGGGAGGCCACGGTCAGGTCGGCGTCCGGGTCGGTCACCGGCGGTGTCCGCACCCCGCCGAACTCGTGCGGCCGGTGCAGGTACGCGGTCGGCAGCCCGCGTCCCCGCGCGGCGGCCAGGTCGTCGACGTGCGCGGCGACCATGAGCACCCGGGCCGGGGGCAGGCCGAGCAGCCGCGGCGCGGAGTCGTAGACCTCGGCGTCGGGCTTGTAGCGCCCGACCACCTCCGCGCCGAGGACGGCGTCCCACGGCAGGCCGGACCGGCGGGCCAGCGCGATCTGCAGGGCGACCCCGCCGTTGGACAGCGGGGCGAGGACGTAGCGCGTCGCCAGCCGCGCCAACCCCGGGGCGGCGTCGGGCCAGGCGTCCAGCCGGTGCCAGGCCAGCACCAGCTCGTCGCGCACCGCCGGCGGGACGTCGCCGGCGCCGTGCGCCTCGAGCACGCCGTCGACCGACTCGCGGTGCAGCACGTCCAGCGGCACGAAGGGGCGGCGTCCGCTGCGCACCTCCTCCATCGAGGGGACGTAGCGGGCCCGCCAGTCGTCGGCGAAGCCGGCCGCGTCCACCCGGTCGCCGAGCAGCCGGGTCACCTCGCGGGCGACGCCGGTGCGCCAGTCGACGACCGTCCCGAAGACGTCGAAGACCAGCGCCCGCACGTCCATCACAGCCCCAGCGCCGCCGAAATCTCGGCCCGCAGGGCGTCGAGCTCGTCGGCGCCACGGCCGCGGGCGGCGATCACCCCGGCGTCGTCGTGCACGGGGACGACGGTCTCCAGGTAGGCCTTGAGCTTGGGCTCGGTGCCGCTCGGCCGGACGACGACGCGCACGCCGTCCCCCAGCAGCCGCACGGCGTCGACGGGCGGGTCCTCGTGCGCCAGGTCGGCGGCGGCGACCGGGCGGCCGAGCAGCGTGGCGGGCGGCAGCGCGCGCACCCCGGCCAAATCGCCGGAGATGACCCCCTCGTCCACCACCCGCACCCACACGTGCCCCGTGGCCAACACGCCGAGCTACC